>CAZGPZ010000021.1:0-16308 GCA_964527385.1 uncultured Candidatus Saccharibacteria bacterium
CGGCAGAACTCTGTATCTGCCAGGCATAGAGAGGGTTCAGCGACCCAAAGCCAGGGTCGTAGTATTGGTCAGTTACCCCGTTTCCGTCAAAGAGTTGGGAGGAGTTGGTAACAGCCTGCTGAGAGTACCACGTCAACGCAAAAGCGAGCAGAATAATCGCTATGATGGTTGCGCAAACCATGACGAAACGCTTCATAAACTTAATCCTAACATAAACTGCTTGCTATACTACCGATATGACATTCCAAACATATATTGATAATATGTGCACCAAAACAGGCAAAACACCGAAGGATTTCCTGGAAGCCGCCAAAGCCAAAGACATGGTTGGCCCAAATGTGAAGGCTATGGAGACCGCCAACTGGCTGAAATCCGAGTACGGACACGGTCACGCTCTGGCAATCGTCCTGACCATCAAGAACGCCGGCGCGCGGTGACCCCAAAAAGAAGTACATTCTTATCCCTGTTTCAACTCTGTTATTTTCATACGATAGTTAACTCAAGATGATGATTCAACAAGTTGCACAAGACATTTTGCATAAAAACAGCGAGCGCCGCCCGCAAATAATTGCGATAGAAGGCTTTGGCGGGTCAGGCAAGTCGACCATTGCCCAGAAGCTTGGGGCTGAGCTCGGCAGCGCATACGTCGTTAGCATTGATGATTTTATCGTTAAAGAGAAGCTAGCTATGTCCTCATGGGATGATGGAGCGTTTGACCGCAAACGCCTGGAAGAGCAGGTACTTCGCCCCCTCTCCATAGGTAGGCCAGCGAACTATCAAAGGCTGAAATGGGCTAGCAACACACTAGGTGAGTTCATAGCGATTCCTGACGTAGATTACGTGATCATCGAAGGAATTACCGCCTACCATCCTGATATTGAGCACTACTACGATTTCAAAGTATGGATCGATACGCCACTTGATATAGCGCAAATGCGCGGTCACACCAGAGAAGGCAGCAACGAGAATGCCAAGTACTGGGCTCTCTGGGCCGAGAATGACCGCCGATACCTACAGCGGTATCACCCCGAACATCGAGCAGACTACACAATCGCCAATTAAGTGGGTTAAGCGCGAATCTGTACATTTTGCGAACATTATATACGAACACAGAATAACAGGCGGATATGCCTCGGCAATATCATGTTGGTTAAAATGGGCGTTAAGCAGCGGCGGGCGGTGGATTGACGTGCAAAGCAAAAGTGCACATGGTCAAATGCGGCATTCAAGTCTAAACACAGTGCAGCAGAGCATTCAAAACAAACATTGACAAAACGTCGCACAATGTATATTTTGCGACACGACTATAGGGTAGTTAGTTGGTTACTAGTACTACTGCTTGCAGGGGAGTTTCACGCACCTGGCTATAATTTCGCCTATAGAATCCCTGCACGCAAACGCATATCCCTCAGCACCGCACGCCAGGCGCCGCGTACACGTATCCATGCCAGCAATGGCCGCGTGTGTGACATTTGACTTTTCCACAGGTATGTCGTGAAAACTTGCTTTTTCGTGCTTTTCATGGCTTTTTTGCCTCTGCCCTCCTGCCTGTGTTAATTCCCTACTTTTGACATTTTCCTATTTTGGTATGTTGGTATAGTTTTTTTGATATTTGTTGCACTGTTACTATATGTGAACGTTTTACGAACGTAAGGCAGAGCGACGGGGGAATCCATGTCCTGCAACCATAAACCGTTATTTATAATATGCGCGGCCCAGCACGCGGACGTCGATATATTGCCCAGGGGTTGTTCCCCTGCCTTGGAGGTCGTGGCGAGCGGCCAGGAACGTGCCGACCTGCTGCAGGGCGCTATCGTCGGCCAGGTTAAATTTTACATAATACTTCTGGCCGGCAATGTATGCGTCCAATTCGCTCTCGCCCGCGGGCAGCACGAACGTACTCACATCGACACCCTTTTGGGCGCATTGGTACTCGACGGCCTGTATAAATGCCACCGCATCACTCGGTAGTGCCGGCTGGCCAATCTGGACCGCCAGGTTGCCTTGGTCCTGGACTGCCGCCAGCCGCAATGACTCTGCGGTCGTGCCTTGCACATTGCTGACCGCGCGGCCATTTTCATCTATGACGTATGACTTGCCGTCACTGCCAGCCAACACTAATGCCGGCTTCGTAGCTTCAACATACACGATCGGCCGGTGCCCACCAAGCGTAAAACTGACGGAAACCGCCGCCAGCTCCGGGAACTGCCGTTCCAGGCTCTTGCTTATGCCTCCCGTGTCTATGGTAATCTTGTTCCGGTTCAGTATAGAACCAGCTACTAGGCGCTCAGCGGCCTTTTGGTATGCGACAAGGCTGTGTAGATAGCCGGTCGTGGTACTATCCAGCGGCACGACCTTAACATCAGTCGACAGCCCGAGGATATTGTATATGCCCAGGAAGATGGCGATGACGATTACCAGGAGACCGAATCGCCGCAGCCAATACGTCGCCGCACGGTGCGCCGCGCGAACCGCCAACGTGTCACGGAATACCTGCCTGCCGAGCGCGGCACGTTCTGGCGAACGCTGTGAGTAATATGCATACGGCGAAGTCCTGCCCATTGCCGTAGCCCGCCGGGATCCTTCCGGTTCTTGTTTTTTGCGGGCAAATGGCAGGCGCATATCGGCTAACTGCTAACCTTTTGGGAATGTCCCGGCTGCGCTTGGTCCAAAATTACCGTCGCCAAACGCCTCGCGGCGTCAGGGTGCGACAGTTTGGAAAGATTAGCGGCCAACTCCTGTCGGGCACTTTCATTATCAAACAGGCTGCTGACCGCTTGGGCCAGCCGGTGATCATGCCCCGCTTCCGCTTCGCCCAGCAGATACACGGCTCCATGTTTAGCTAACACCTTGGCATGACGGACTTGCCAGATAAGTTGCTCGGCGGGAATCACAATGCATGCCTTGCCCTGGATGGCAAATTCTGCCAGGCTGCTGGCGCCGCTCCGCGTGATGATGACATCGGCGGCACCACTAAACTTATACAATTCACTCGTGAAACTCTTGACGATCACGCGTTTTCGGTCGGCAACGCCGATCGTGCGGTCATACCAATCTTGTGTGTGCTGTTCGTGTTCGCGCCCGGCGACGTGGACGACAGCCAAGCGAGGATATTGCTTGAGCAGCCATGGGACTTGCTGCGTTACTGCGTCGTTGAGCCATGCCGCCCCATTGCCACCACCGGTGACGAGCAGGACTTGCCGGTAGTCGCTGAGATGCAATTCTTCTCGGTATTGTTGTTGTAATTTTGTCGTCACTGGCCGATACTCCCCCGCTACCGGCACACCGACTGAAATCGTTTTGGCCTTCGGGTACGGATAATCTTCAACTGGAAGCGCGACTGCGTGTATTGCTGCCCAGCGCGCAATAACGCGATTGGCTAGGCTTGGCGTACTATCGGAATCATGCGTGATGTATGGCACGCCCGCCAGTTTACCGCCAAGCGCGACCGGCACGCTGACGTAGCCGCCGCGCGTGAAAATAACACTCGGCTTGAGTCTTTTTACCAACCAGTAGCTCTGCCACAATCCAACCAAAGTAAGCACGGCATCGCAGGCGTTTTGGGCTTGGGTTGCAAGGTCAAACACCTGGCGCCACCCTTCCCCGTGATAGCGGCGGAACTTCCCTGCCCTGACGGCATACACGGCATCAATCGCCGGGTGCGATGCCGGTAGATCTGCCAGCTTCCCACCCTTCTGGCCAACGTACACCAGCCGGACATCCGGCCGAAGTTTCTTCAGCTCGCTAGCGATCGCCAAGACGGGGGTGATATGCCCCCCTGTCCCGCCGCCGGTCAGCATGATTGTCATAGCTGGCTCCTTGCTCTTTACGTTGGCTGATGCGCGTGCCGAGCGCGCTGTAATGCGACGCCTGGAAAACAAGTCCAACTGCCGCCATAGCAAAAATCACGCTCGTCCCGCCGTAGCTGACAAACGGGAGCGTGATGCCTTTCAATGGCAGAACCCCGATCATCGCCCCAATATTAATTATCGATTGCACGCTCAACCAGGTGAAAACCCCGACAACCAACAGGCGGCTGAAATCGTCTTGCGACCGCTCGGCAACCGTTTTAATGCGCGCGAACAAGCCAATAAGCAGCGCAAGCAACAAAACCGCGCCGACAAAACCGAACTTCTCGGCATAAATAGCAAATATCGAATCGTTAGCTGCCTCCGGCAGGTACCCATACGCCTGGACACTGCTGCCAAGGCCCAACCCGATCATCCCGCCCGACCCGACGGCAATCAATGCCTGGCATGCTTGGTAGCTGCTGTCTTGGCACGTCGCTGAAGGGTGCAGAAACGCGAATAGCCGGTCGCGCCGGTATGGAATGGCAGCAATAGACAGCACTACTCCTATGGCAATAATGCCAACGATCATTGCCAGGCGCTTGAGCGGCATGCCGGCGACGAACAGCATCGCGGCGATCATCGCGACCATTACTCCCATGGAGCCAAGGTCGCTCTGGATGCCGACGACGACAATGCCCGCGACTGCGAGCACTATCAATATTGGCTTGAGCGTCAGTTGCACATTTTTGATCGTGCCATCATGGATACGGTCTGCCAGCAGTCCGGCCAGCCAGATCAGCACGGCGAACTTCAAGAATTCTACCGACTGGAACGAGAACGCCCCGAGCCGGACCCAGCGATGTGCCGGGTAGTTCGGGTTGACCGGCATAACGATCGCGACCAACGTCGCCAGTGCCGCGGCAATCAACAGCGGGCGGGCCAATGCCCGCCATTTCCCGAGCGGGACGTGCGATACAACTATAAATACCCCGAGCCCAAGGAAAATTGCGATGAGCTGTTTGACGACATAATAATTGCTGCCGACGTTCGCTACAACGCTCAGGGCGGGACTGATGGAAAAAATGACGATTAGCCCGATCACGAGCAACATGACCGTCAGGCTTACCAGCCAGTAGTCTGGCCGATGCCGGCGGCCAAGGTTGGCATCAGTTTGCGGCGGCCGCGAACCCGGCACGAAGCCGGCGCTATGGGTGTAAAAACGTTCCGCCACGCCGCTTGCAGCCCCTTATCCCTTGCCGACTAAGAACAACATCAACCCGAACACGCCAGCAACCCATCCAAGCACCCAGAAACGCATGGTGACTTTCGTCTCCGGCCAGCCAATCGCTTCGAAGTGATGGTGGATAGGAGATGACAAGAATACCTTTTTGCCGTGACGCAGTTTCTTTGAAGTGCGGTTGATAATCACCGAGCCGGTTTCCATGACATACACCGCCCCGATAACCGGCAGGACGTAAATCGTATTCGTTTGCATTGCAATGATACCAAGCGCCGTGCCGAGCGCGAACGAGCCCACATCACCCATGAATAACCGTGCCGGGTAGATATTGAACCATGTGTAACTGATCAATGCGCCAACAACAGTCATGCAGAACGCCGCAAGCGAATACTTGCCCTCGACGCCCGCGATAATGGCATAAATGATGAATGAAGTCGTCAGCAAACCGCCCGCCAGCCCGTCAAGGCCGTCGCTGATATTCACGGCATTTGCGGTCGCAATGACGACAAACCAGAATAGCAAGATGATCCCTGCGCCGATATACACGTCATGAACACCTGGCAAGTACACATGCGTGACGCCAAGCTTAGAATAGAACCACCAGCCGCCCGCCAGCGCGATCAGGCTATGCAGCACGAGCTTCGTCTTGGCGCGCATCCCGGCGATGCCGCTCGACCCGCGGATGTTCATGTAATCATCAAGCAAGCCAACCAACCCGGAAGCAACCATGCCGGCAAGCGGCAGCCAGGTTTCGCCGCGGCTTAGGTTAAATGGCAACGTCACGAGTGTGATCGACGCGACAAAAATGATCCCCGCCATCGTCGGTATCAGGCGTTTATGCTTCGCTGCATGCAATTTTTGATATACCGGCGCGGCGGCTCCGCCGACATCTTCGGTGCGTTGGCGCTTCCACCACTCGAACCGGTACGCTATCGTCGTGTATAGCGGCGTCAAAATCATGCTGACCAGGAAACCGAGCGTGCCAAGCAGGAGGATTTGGACGAGCGTAACATCTTGGATGATAATGTGCAACGAGTTCGAATTCATCTTGTTCCCTTTTTTCTTTCCTTCTGATTATACATCCTTAGCGCGCCTTGGGCGTGACAAACGAATTATTGATAAGCATGTGCGCCAAATCTGCAAAGACCGGTTGCCCAGCCATGGATCCGGCATAGCCATTTACCTGCGGCTCGATATTGAATACGACGATCACGTATTGTGGCCGGTCGCCACCGACAAAGCCGACGTACGTGCCATTGTATATATTGTCGTAGTAGCCGCCCGATGGCTTCGCGACTTGTGCCGTGCCGGTCTTGCCGCCGACCACATAACCCGATGGGAATGACATATAGCCAAATCCTTCATGGTAATACGTCGTTACGACGTTTTCCAAAAGCGGCATAAGCTCGGTTCCCGTGCTGGGATTCACCACGCCCCGCTCGACAACTTTGGGTTTATTGGTGTCCACGCTGCCATCCGAATGGACGACTTGGTCCACGAGTGTTGGCTGGTAGTATGTGCCGCCATTGAGCACGCTCGACAGCGCCGCTCCCAGCTGGAGCGCGGTCATCTGCACGCCTTGCCCAAACGACGTATTTGCATACGTCAGGGCAATTGCCGGGCTGGTGGGGTCATCGGTCGGTACAACGCCTGGCGACTCGTAGCCTTGTTCTATATTAGTGTATTGCCCCAAACGGAAATGCTTGGTCATATAGTCATGCCACGCGTCGATGCCGTGCTGCGTGATCGCGGTGCCCCCAGGATGGCTCATTTGCATCAGCAGCCACGTCGCGCCGGTATTCAGCGATAGTGACAAAATACTCGCGATATTCTGCTGCCGCGCGCCGCCGTCTTCTTCGATGTCGGTAATATTGAACCCGTCCACTTTCCAGTGCGCCGGGTCGTAGAAGCTGGTGTTCGGCTGGACGGCGCCCAAGTCAAGCGCGGCAGAAGCTGTCAGCGTCTTCATGGTCGACCCAGGCTCGATCGCGTTCGCGACCGCGCCGTTCTGGAACAATGCGACATTATTCACGTCTTGATAATTCGCCGGATCGTATGAAGGATAGTTCGCCATGGCCTTGATTTGCCCGGTATTCGGATCCATGACCAGCGCGCTAATGCCTTTGGAATGGGTTTTTTGGTATTCGCTGGCCAAGATTTGCTCCATCTGCGCTTGCATTGCCAAGTTCAACGTCGTGACAATGTCGTCGCCATTTGCCGGCGCCGTTTCGACATTCCCTTTCGTTGCGGCCAATGGCACCCCATTGACGTCAGTTACCGCGCGGACTTGCCCTGGCTTTCCCTCCAACTGCTTGTTGAGCGCCTGCTCCAAGCCGTACTGCCCGGTGCCGGTGCTATCGACGTAGCCTAGCACCTGTGCGGCGAGGTTCCCCTGGGGATATGTCCGGTAATCTTGCCCTTGCGTGCCGACACCCGGCAGCTTGAGTGCCAGTACCTTTTGGCTGATGTTAGCGCTGAGCTTTTTGCCCAAGATAACATACCGCGTGTCTGGCATCCGCATCTGCTGGGCGTATTTCGATGCGTCGCCGCCCGTCACGGCGGCTACTCTGAGCGCCGTACCGCTTGGGTCCGTAATAAATGTCGGGTCCGCATACAAGGTGTACAGTTCTTGGTTCAGGACGATTGGCACCAAGCTGTCACCATCATGCGCCTCGATAATGCCGCGCGATGCCGGGATCTCGTATTGCTTGAACTGGTCGGCGTACGCCGCGTTCCGGTAATAGCTATACCGGATAATCTGCACATAGAACAACCGCAGGCCAAACAGCGCGATGACCGCGGCCAAAACACCGTACATAATACGTACCCGGGTCATGGCACGGGTATAACCGCCTCTGTCGGGAGGCGCGAATTGGTGTGAACGGCGGCGTCTGAGATCCATGAATAAAGCTATCTTGGCAACACTTCCCTGCCTGGTTACCCCAGAAAGGTGCAAATCAAATAAAATCGCATGCTACTGCTGGACAGTACCGCTTGGCGAGACGGGGATGAGCGCGCTTGCGACTTGGCTGTGCTGTACCCGGCTCAGCGATTGTAGCCGCGCCGAAGCCAATGCCAGGTTGTCATGCTCGGCCTGCAATTGCGACTGCTTCTCTTGCAAATTGTTAATTTGGTAGCCATACGCGTTGGTTTTCGTCACCTGCGTGAGGTACAGGAGACCAAGCAGGCACGCCAGCACGACCAAAATAATTGTGTTGCTGACCGGCCCAAGTTTTTGTTTTTCAGCCTGGAACCCCACGGCGTTTTGGTTGCGCCCTACAAACGGACGCGGCCCGCGCGGGAGCACGGCACGTGATGAACTCGCATATTGCCCGCGGCTCATACTCAATGTGCTTGAATATGTCATAACGGTTGGTTATTTCTTTCTAGTACTTATTTTTGTGTTTATTTTTGTAGGCCTTTCGGCCGCAGACACGGCTATTTTTAGCAGTGCCTGCGGCCTCCTAGCCAGGACCGTTTAGTCTTCCACTCTAACGTGGATTTTCACGGCCCTGGAACGGTTGACCACTTGGATTGGCATTCACGTTCCTTTCTTTGTTTTTTGTTTATTTTCGCTGCGCGGCGCGGAGTTTTGCGCTCCGGGCGCGCGGATTAAAAACTAATTCGGTTTTGCCTGCCGTTACCGGATGCTTGGTAAGTAGATGCAAGGTAGCATCGTAACGGTTCCCGCTGGCTTCGTTCAACGCGTGCTTCACGATCCGGTCTTCCAGGCTATGGAAGCTAATGACCGCGAGGCGGCCGCCAGGTGCTAGCAGGTTGGCCCACAAGGGCAAGCTCTGCTCCAGCTGGCGCAGTTCATCGTTCACGGCGATGCGGATCGCTTGGAACGTCCGCGTCGCCGGATGAACTTTGCTGTGCCCTGGCCAGGCGCGCAAAACGAGGTTCGCGAGCTGCGTGGTTGTTTCGATTGGCCGCGATTCAGTTATGAACCGCGCGATTTTTTTCGCTTTGGGCTCTTCGCCATAACGCTTTAGTATCTTGGCCAGCTCTGCTTCGGGGTATGTATTGATAATAACTCCGGCAGTCAGGGCTTGGCCTTGATCCATGCGCATGTCGAGCGGGCCTTCAGCGCCGATCGCAAATCCACGGCTGGCATTTGTAAGGTGCGGTGACGACACGCCAAGGTCCGCCAATATGATGTCGAACTTCCTGCCTTCGGTTGTGAGCTCTTCGGTCGCGTGCCAGAAATCACTGTGCATGATTCTCGCGCCGCTTCCCTTGAACATGTCCTCGAGGATACCAATCGCGTTTTTGTCGCGATCCACGAGTACCGCCTGGGCGGGACGTTTCGTACGCTCTAGCACGGCTTTCGCGTGTCCGCCGTATCCCGCCGTCAGGTCAAGGTAGCTATCCCCTTCCTTTGGATCGAGGTACGCGAGCACTGGCTCCAGCAGAACCGGAACGTGCATATTTGGTTGGTCTTGGTGGTGCATCTTGCCTTTTGTTTTTGTTACCCGCCTATTTTTCGTCCGGGTAATTTCGTTTTTGTTTTGGTGCAAGGTCACCTAACCAGCAATCAGCTTTTTGTTTTGTCATGTTTTTGTTTTTGTTGTTTGAACAAGAAGTGGTATGTAAAGAAGAATGTTCCATTGGAACGAGATTTAAAAAATCTTTGAACTTCTTACAGCCTCTTGTTCTTTTGAGAGACTTATGTGTGAGGTGGAGTTTTGGGAGGTGTTTACAAAAAAGAACGAAGGTTTTTAAAGTGGTGCCTTAAGGCCACTTGCTGATTGCCGGTTAGGTGACGCCTACATGGGGTACCCCTCTGGGATTTCCCATCGGCACTGCTGGAATAAATCCAGCTTCCGCTTTCAGCGGAACCGTGCCTGCTCTTCCTAGTGGCTGCATAAACAGCCAAGAAGAACATTGTAAGCAGTTGCTAATCGGTGATGTACCGGGTTGTTAAGGGGCTTTTGTTCAGGCCTGTTCTGGTGCCATGAGGCGCCAGTAGCGGCCGACGCCGACGGCGATGACGTCCTTGTTGATGCCGGCGTAGTCCAGCAAATGCTGTTCCAACGTGATCCGGCCTTGCTTGCCGTCTATTGGCATTTCCGACTTGCCCATGCGGAACTGTACGTTCAGGTCCGCGACGCGTTCGTCAAGAATGTCGCCTGCAAGGCGTGGTTCAACTAGGTTGTCCCATACGTCTTTCGGGTAAAGGTGCAGGTACTTGCCAAATCCCCTGGTAACGACTGCCCCGCTCGGGAACTTGTCGCGCAGCTCGGTTGGAATTGTCAACCGCCGCTTGTCGTCAAGCTTCCTTTCAAAGTAGTCTACTGTGGACATTGGCTATCCCTTGTTATTGTTCACGCCATTACCAGACTTGTTCCTTCGGCACTTATTACTTCTTTGTTTGTGACCGCAAGGATGTTTGTAACGGTGCTAGTGGTTTTTTGTTTTTCGTAGCGTAAGATGGCTTTTTATCTTACCTACCTTACCCACTGCCTTGAATATACTACCCACCATCACCCACTGCAATACCAATATGACCCATTTCATGTCCGATTTGCATGATAGTTATCCACAGTTTTACACCGCGTCGGCAGTTATACACAACATGTAGTGTTGTGTCGTGAAACAGTACGCTAATGGACTATGCGTTGGGTTGCAACAGTCTGAGCAAGAATCGTGAAACGGTTTCGCTATCGTGGCGCAAATACGAACGATGGGTTGCCAACTTATCTCCTTTGGTAACATTCGGGGCATGCGCGCCAATAACATCGGCGCCCACAAGCTTGTAGTGGGCATGGGAAGCTTTCTGCTCGTCGAACATGACAGGGTTTTCGCGGTCCTTCAGGTAGCGCTTCAGCACACCCGTCTCGGGTTGTGCGTTGTTGTACAGGACAACATCAATGAACTTCGTGCCTGCCAAGCGTTCTAGCTCATCTGCCAGGTCGGTGACGGTCCAGCCCTTTGTTTGCCGGGGGTTTTCCGCAAGGTTACAGATATACACCACGTGGGCATGACTGCTCTCAAACGCATCTTTGACACCATCGACAACCAGGAGCGCCCCGAGCGAAGTATAAATATCACCCGGCGATACGACGATCAGGTCGGCGCCTTCGATCGCGGATGCCGCTGCGGGATTGATGCGTGCCGCCGGTTCCAAGAACAGTTTCGGCCTGGCAGATTGGCGCTCGCCAAAATCCATGACATCAATATTCCCCTCGCCGCGTACGACGTCGTCACCCCACTGTATAGCGAGCCGTACTTTGTCGTGGGTGATCGGCACAATGTGCCCTTGTATCTTGAGAACGTCTCCGGCGAGTTCGACTGCCCGGTCGAAATCATTGGTCATCTTCTCCATTGCAGATAAAAATAAATTGCCAAACGAGTGGCCGGCAAGCGAACCGTCCTGGAAGCGGAAATTAAAGAGGTCGCGCAGGGTCTTTGACGTATCATCGTCGCTGAGCGCTACCAAGCACTGGCGTATGTCCCCCGGTGGCAATACGCCGAGTTCGTCGCGCAGGACGCCAGTTGAACCACCATCATCAGCCATTGTCACGATTGCCGTCAGGTCGTGAAAATAGTGTTTCAACGACTGAAGCAGCGTGAAACTTCCTGTCCCGCCGCCTATCGTCACAACTTTAGCCCGCTTTATATCATGCATGATATGAGTTATATAACCATCATATCATATTTGATATAACTGGTACATGAATTAGTTATTAGGCTAAAACAGCGGCTTTCGCCGCTGTTTTCCGGTCGTTTTGCAATCGACTATTGCAACATGCTCTTGATCGCAATATCTGCCAGATGAGTAATAGCCGGTCCATGCTCGGCAATACGTGCACCTATTTCAGCGCCAAAATTCTGTACATGACTTATCATGTTCATCAAGTTGCCCGCTGCGAAGTACGCGAACGGGTAAAAAAAGGCACTGGACACAACAGGCTTCAGCCCGGTGCTTGCAAATACGTTAGGATTAGGATCACGATCAGACATGCTACATCTTTCTTTTTACTGTACATAGTATAACATAATTTTAGCATATGTGTCAATACGAGTGCAGTTATCTGCTCTTCTGGCTATGGCAAACCAATAACGGCCAATAAAATAAGTAGTTAGATCCTGACCTCTACCGGCTGCCCGTCGATCACTTTCAGGAATTTGATGCCCTCCTCAGCAAAACGCTTTTCCAGGCGGTCGTACATGCCGCTCAACGCTTCGTCGCGCCAGTGCCAGTCATGAATTGGAACGATGTACTTCGGCTTAAGCTCGAGCGCTACCTTTACCGCTCCGACGACCGCGCCCCAAGGTGCCGTTATAGGCAATGCTAGTATGGGCATGGTTTCGCTGAAGTGATGGCAATCGCCTGGATGGCTAAACGTATCAAGGTAATGCACGCCTACTTCTTCCGGCGGCTCGACCATCATGAGTGGCTGGATAGATTCATGCGGCGCGGCGAAAAAGCGCGCGCCAGCCGGGACTATCGTGCTCACATTATCGATTCCTGCCTTGAGCAGCGCGTCCTTTACTGCTAACGGACCGGCGATAGGAACGCCTGGGAAACGCTCGCGGATAGCTTTGATCAGATCAACATCCATGTGGTCCTCATGGGCATGGGTAATGAAGATACACTCCAGATCGGCAGCGACGCGACGTCAGGCTTGCTGTACTCACCGGGATCAAACAAGGCAGCATGCCCGTCTATCTCGACCAGCAAACAAGAATGGGTAAACTTCGTGATTTTCATTACGGGTGCAACACGCCGATGATAAATGCCATGACCAGTGCAGTTACAAGTTCGTGCGCGGCGTTCAGTAGCGTCAGTTTCTTGCGGCGGTTTTCAAAGGTGTCGTGGACGTACAGGCGCGCCGCCGTGAAACCGAGCCAGAGCAAGACGGCCGTCATCACGGCGTCATACATGAAGCTATCGTGGAAAAATTGGTTCGCGATATACGAAACGTGCGCCAATACGTACGCCATGATGAGTGACGCCACGAACACGGAGCCGTACATCCCCGCCATCTTGCCTGGTGTCATCGCGCCGCGATCCGGCTTGACGCCGGTGTACTTCATCCATGCATTGCCAAATGATTTCGGCATGTACCAGAGCGAACCGACGACCATGCTCGACAGCGCCGCCAAAATTACTGCTAGATAGTTGATAGGAATATCCATACGCTTAGACCCTCCCCAGCTGTTAATTACTATCAGTATCATCCAATCAGAACGGCACGTCCAGTCCTGGCCCGTTGCACTGTCAATAATCTTGACTTTTATCAATTATAATTCTATAGTCATCTTCACATAAAGGAGCTGTATGAGTCAAGAAAAAATTAGCAGGCGCCGCCTGTTCGGTGGAGCGTTTGTTACCGTGGCCGCAATGACACTTTGGTTATCTGGTTGCCGCACTAATAATCCAAATATCCCTACCCAAAAGGCCTTGGATGGCGAAGCCTGGGGCAAGTATCCACAAATTGACGTGACACAGCTCGAGCTGGTTAAGCCAGGTACAACACTTAGGATTCTTCGGGATGTATTCGACGAACGCGATCTGATAGCCAACGGCTTTCATGTTGACGGACTCGACGATACGCTTATTTACGAGCTCGTTCGCGAAGAACTGTTGCCGGGACAAACTTCCATAGCTGGCGCCGATAAGGGCTGGTGGACGGCAAATATCATATCAGAAGCAATCGACCGTGATCCTTCTCTCACCCGTCCAGGCGGGCACACGCTAACGGTCGTTGGCCAAGTGTACAGAACCTTTGCCATAGGCGAACAGGTAACCGATATCCCTTCTGGCCCAACAGTGTTTATCGCCGTGTCAACCGAACCGACTAGCAGGTAGCTTCATCTCAACACACGGGGTGAATTATTTGGAGGTCGTGAGCTC
The DNA here is from genome assembly GCA_964527385.1 of uncultured Candidatus Saccharibacteria bacterium. Taxonomy (GTDB): domain Bacteria; phylum Patescibacteriota; class Saccharimonadia; order Saccharimonadales; family UBA4665; genus JANWHZ01. Next base: position 13,895 of record CAZGPZ010000021.1, read on the forward strand.
GAGGAGTTCTTTGCCATAGAGTTCTAGTTTCTTGGGGCCGATGCCCGGCATGGCCAGGAGTTGGTGTTCGGTTTGCGGCGGCCGGGCAGCAAGTGCCTCCAGGAGAGAGTCGTGCGCGATTATATACGCAGGCACTTTGTCGGTTTGCGCGCGGCGCAGGCGCCAGGCTTTCAATTTCTCGAGCAGCTCGTGGTCAACGGGTACGGCTGCTGCCGGCTTTTCTTGTGCTTGCGGTTCTTCGGGTTCATCATCGGTCACGCCAGCCAACGCCGCCGACGCCTCGCGCAGCACGGCGTCAAATTCATAAATTGCCGGGTGCAAACGCATCGCCATTTGGTTCATGCCAACCAGATATACCCCGTCCAGTGACCGGACGCGTGACAACGCGACGTACCCCATGCCGGGCGTGAATGACCGGCTGAGGTCGATTTCCGCCGCGTCCAGGCTCATGCCCTGGCTCTTATGGATAGTGATCGCCCACGCCAGGCGGAGCGGCAACTGCGACACTTCTGCCCGCTTTTTGCCGTCCTCCTCAAGCGCCCAGCTGTGCGGCTCGACCGCTATGGTTTTGCCATTCTGTATCATCTGGACTAGTGGCTTGCCATCTTTGAAACCGATCACCCTGCCCCGGCTGCCATTCACAAAACCCTTGGCAAAGTCGTTGGCTACGAACATGACTTCCGCGCCAACTTTTAGTTCGAGTTGCTCCGGCGCAAGGACGCTTCGCTTCAGCTGATCAACTTTTGCGGCCGGACCGTGGGATTGCATCAGAAACACCTCTATATTCGCCGCTAATGCTTGCAAATGCCGTTGGTTGATCGAATCGACGTCGATGTTATGCGAATACAGCCTGGTCACAGCCTGGTCGGAAGCGGGCCGCACGCCAAGGCGTTCCTGAAGCGCGTCCGTATGCCAGTCCTCTACTTCGCCACGGCGCATCGCCTCAAGCACATCGAGCAAGCGGTCGCCGGACTGGCGGTGTTGTTCGGTCAGGTAGCAGATTTGGGGCTTGAGCTCGCTCCAGGCATGCGACAAGTGGACAAAATCTTCCGCTTCACCCGCCCTGCTGACGGGTGGCAGCTGGAACAAATCGCCGACGAGTATAACCTGCAAGCCGCCAAATGGCGCTTGGTCGTCTCGGATGAGCTTTGCGACCTCGTCCAGCATATCCAGGCGTTTGCCGTGCAGCATGGATACCTCGTCAATCACCAGGATATCCGTGTTCACATACCGTTTCCTGAGCGTCGCGTTCGTATACAAGATATCCCTGTCAAGCTGTGTCAGCGCATCCCGGATCCCTAGGCCCGACCATGAGTGGATAGTCGACCCGCCGATATGCGTCGCCGCGATGCCGGTGCTCGCCGTGACCGCGACGTTTTTGCCCTGGCGTGCCGCGCGGCGGACGAATTCATTCAGCACGTACGTCTTGCCAGCACCGGGCGCCCCGGTCAAAAATACCGACGTGCCGGACAACATAACATTCAACGCTTGTGCCTGCCTCATAGTGCTTACTATTATTCCACGGCTGTGCTGGAACTGGATAGGGGCAGATCGACAACGTTCTTGCCGCGGAAGAACCAAAGCTGATCTTTCCCAAAGAATCCAACCCCATACTTTTTGCCTTGACCCAAAAGTATGCAAAAAATCAAGGGCGGCTACGCTTGCTTGGGTTAATCGTTGTAAAACGCCACAACCGCTCCATGATCCCCGCTTCGCTATCATGGAGCGCCCACTGCATGGGAAGTTGTGGCTTGTTACAACGCTCCCGCCGGGCTGCGCTCTGTATGCCCAATCAACAGCCAAGGCAACCTACAAGGCTTTGCCTTGCAGGTTGTTTAATTAACCCGCGAAGCTCCATGGTTGTTTATGGCCATAGCGGAACGAACCATGGCGTAAACGTTCGTAAAACCAACAACTTCTCCCGTAGGGAGCGCCAGATGATAGCGAAGCGGGGATTATCTGGCAGTTGTTGGGCTTTACAACGGTTGCCCAGTGAGTGAAGCTCCGGCCTTGAACTTTTTGCATACTTTTTGGGGCAAGCCAAAAAGCATGAAAGTGGATTTCTTGGGAAGGAACAATTACTTTTTGGGGCGGATTTTATTCATAAAACCGGATTTTCTATCGCGGTACGCGAGTTCGCGGCGGAATTGGTCCAAGCGCACGACATATTTGTCGAATTGGTTGTAGAGTTGCGAATAATGCGCGCTGGGCGTCATGACGTGCAAGAGGCGCCCCTTGCCCTCCAGGTATTCGACCAGCGAGAAAAAGTCGCCGTCGCCGGACACGATGATCGCCTTCTGGTAATTGCTCAGCTCCTTCATCGCCCATAGCACCAGATCGGCATCGATATTGCCTTTCACTGGGCGAGCGTCTTCTTTGTCTTCCGACTTTTCTTCTTCGCGCGGTTTCGTGAC
>CAZGPZ010000022.1:0-16269 GCA_964527385.1 uncultured Candidatus Saccharibacteria bacterium
CCGTGATCAACTGCGTATAACCGCGCGGCACGCCCTGCGCGTGGTAATTCAGCGCCTCGACTGGGATAAGCAGCAAAAGTACCCAGGTGTTGACCAGCCAGAGATTATGGAACGTGTCTGCCAACTGGTGGCGAATCGCGAACGCCAACACGGCCAGCGCCAGGATAGTCACTACATTGAGCAGCAGCTTCCAGTGCTCTTTGGCATATGATACCCATCGCATTTAGTTCATTATACCGAAACCCGGCAGCCGAATGTATACTGTGGAAGATGGATGACAGCATAGTTATACTCGGCCGCCAGCCGGCGCTCGGCGTCGCGGAACTGGAGAGCTTGTACGGCGCAGAAAACGTCCGGGCGCTTCCCGGCGGTATCGCGCGCTTGTCGGTCATGCCGTGCTCGGTCGATTTTGCGCGCCTTGGCGGCGCGGTCAAATTATGCAAACTGCTTGCTGTCCAAGAAACTACTAATTGGAAAGACATCGAGAAATTCCTTGTCGCCGTTTCGCCGCAACAATCCACGAAAATGCCCGAGGGCAAAATGCACCTCGGCCTAAGCGCTTACAGCATCGATATCTCGCCGCAGCAATTGCTGGCAACCGGTTTGAATATCAAGAAGTCCATTCAGAAACAAACCGGTCGGTCTGTCCGGCTCGTGCCGAACAAAACAGCCGACCTAAACACAGCCCAAGTGATTCACAACAAACTCACGGGCGAGACCGGCTGGGAACTTGTATTCGCCCGCGACGGCAACCGGACTATTATCGCCCAAACATTGTTCGTGCAAGATATTGCCAGCTATGGCGAGCGCGACTTTGGGCGCCCGAAGCGCGATGCGCGTGTCGGCATGCTACCGCCAAAACTGGCGCAAATAATCATTAACCTCGCGACCGGGGCGGAAGAATTCCGCCGGGTAAAACCTGGGCTGTCCGGCGACATCTGCCTTAAGCCCGAAGACGACAAGAAAATGCACGATGATCGCGCAGCTACCAGGGTACTCGATCCATTCTGCGGCACCGGCGTCGTGCTCCAGGAGGCATTGCTCATGGGATACCAGGCATACGGCACCGACCTCGAGCCGCGCATGACCGATTACACGCGCACGAACCTCGAATGGCTCGCGACACGCCATCAGTTGCCCGCCCATGACTACACACTAGCGGTTGGCGACGCAACATCTCTCCGATGGGAGCTTCCCATCAGCACGATTGCCAGCGAAACATACCTCGGGCGCCCCTTTACAGCCACCCCGCCCAGCGAGGTGTTGGCACAGACAGTCACGGATTGCAATGTGGTCATCAAGAAATTCCTCGCTAATATCTACAATCAGCTTTCACCAGGCACGCGCCTTTGCCTTGCCATCCCCGCATGGCAAACAAGGCCCGGGCAATTCAAGCACCTGCCATTGGTTGACCATTTAGAGGAGTTAGGCTATAATCAAGTACGATTTGAGCACGTGTGTACCGAGGATTTGCTCTACTATCGGCCAGATCAGATCGTCGCACGAGAACTACTAGTAATCACGAGGAAATAAGCCCATGTCACACGTAAAAGCCGGCGGAACCGCCAAAAATGTCAAAGACAGCCCAGGCCAACGCCTAGGCGTCAAGTTATACGCCGGCCAGAAGGTCAAGACGGGCCAAGTCATCGTCCGCCAAGTAGGCTCGACAAAGCGCGCCGGCAAAGGCACCAAGCTGAGCGCCAACTACACGATACATGCCCACAAAGACGGCGTCGTCGCTTTCAAAAGCCGCCGCGTCCGCCGTTTCACCGGCCATACCGTGCGCCGCACCGAAGTCGTCGTCGAATAGCTCTTACTTTGTTTAATGTACCGAGATGGGCGCTCGTCACTGAGCGCTCATTTTAAACCTTGCTTAAACCTACAGCGCACGCGCTACAGTTTGGCCGTATTCATTGAGATAGCTACCTGCGCCAGGAACGTACACTGCCCGCGCCTGGAATTGAACAAGGTCACCGGCAACATAGCGATGTTCACCCGGCAACACATAATCTACCCCGGACTGCTTTAGGCCATCGCGTAACCCTTCGTCAGCAATCATGCCCTTGTTATCCAGAACCTGCATCAACGCCCATAAGTTTTCTGGTTCATGAAGATACTCACCATTACGCCCCGTATGCAATGCACCTATTACGAGATTTCTTGTAGTATCCGGGTCGAGGTTAGCTAATGTTTGCGAACTCAGTATGCGTTGCACCGATTCGTGCTGCACTAGATGATTAATAACTTCTTTCATGAGAGGTTGGTTCATGGCGAGCTGTGGCAAGCTATCCGCTACAGCCTGCACGCCGGACTCACCCCTGCTTAGTAATGCATCGGCAATTTCCATCACTCGTGCAGTATCGTCGCCAACAATTTCAAGTTCTTCTACCAGGGCTTTGAGAGACTGGGAGACATCTTCGGCTTTGGCGGCTTCACCCTCACTTTCCGTCACTTCGGCTTCATCCAAACTACTTGGTGCCGTGTCATCAGTCACTCCAATAGTGACCACCCTATCATCGTCTGGTTGGGTTTGTTCTGTCTCTGCGATACTACTGGAGTCTATACCCGAAGTTTCAGGTTGAGCTTCTGGCTTCTGAGGAGTTTCATGAGAACCCGCTGATGCGACATCGTCATCAGTACTCGTACCAGCTAAAATCTCGTCAGCTGCGCGCACACCACTAACTAATGCCTCGACAGGAATTGCTGCTGGTTGTGCCCCCGTCGCCATCCGTGTAATGTGTACACCTGGGTTGAGGGCACGCACTATAACTCCTGTATCGGGCAAGTACGCAACTTCGAAGTCAGCGGACTTGAAAGATTGGCCCTCTCCGACATCATTGCGACCAACACCACCTGGGTGCTCGCGACCACCACGTTCACGATCATTCCATTCGTCGCTCAATACCACGATATCCGCATCAATGTCTACCAGACGCGTCCCTGATGATGCTTTCACTAGCTGCAGCGTACGAGGTCCGACGCCACCGTTCTTATGATAAGTGTCTCGACGGTCACTAAGTATATCGATAATCGGCCACTGGCGGCCTTCCGAGTCATGAACAATCGCAAGTGTTGGGTCAACGAAGCCGTAGCGCCCGGCGGTTCCCGTGCGATCATAAAGCGGCATAAACTGACGTGCGTCAGGAGGATTATTAGATGCGCCGACAACCAACATTTCACCCGTACCCATAAGCCTAGTAACTTCGTGCGCCGGTGCAGGCGCGACATTGCCGGCATTTTGGTCATAGTTAGTTTGTGGTGCATGCTCAGTCATAGTTTTATAGCCATCTTTGTTGTTAGTTGTCTATATAAACATTAGCATGATGTTGGATATTTTACAAGTGTATTTGATTGCTTGTGAGTAATCTAGGCCTGCATGCCAAGGTGGTGCTTGATACGTTCGATAACGTCAGCAATCACGACCTGGGATTTGACGAGGTAATCATCGACGCCGAGCGATTGGGCGCGCTCTTTGTCGCTGTCTTGGCTAAGCGCCGTGAGCATTATAATTTTGAGGTTCGCGGTGTCGGGCGTGTTGCGAAGGATGTCGAGCACGTCGAAACCGCTGACTTTCGGCATCATGATATCCAGCAGCACGAGGTCGGGCTTGTAGCTGAGCGCGGCGGCAAGCGCGTCTTCGCCATTGGTCACGCGGCGGACATCAAAACCTTCGCCTAAGAGGCGGGTTTGGTAAACATTCGCTATCGCGTCGTCGTCTTCAACTAAAAGAATGCGCTTGGATGTACCTGCAGGAGAACCAGGATTTGTAGGCTGCATACTGTTAACGCTAACGCATTTGGCGTTTTTTTGCAACGTTGACACAGGCTTCGACGAATCCTAGGAACATCGGGCGTGGGTGATTTGGACGGGACAAGAACTCCGGATGGAACTGGCTAGCCATGAAAAATGGATGGTCGATGGCTTCGATAACCTCAACCAAATTGGTTTGCGGGTTGCGCCCGACCGCGCGGATGCCCCAGGATTCGTACTGACCGACATATTTCGGGTTGCATTCCCAGCGATGACGATGGCGCTCGACGATGTGCTCCGAGCCATATAGTTTTGCCGCTTGGCTGCCGGGTGTTAAGTCGCAGTCGTAATTGCCAAGCCTTGGCGTACCGCCGGTACTTTCTTTGCCCGCCTGGCCTTCCATGATACTGATAACCGGGTCGGGCGTCACAGGGTCGACTTCGGTGGTGTTGGCTTTGCTGAGACCATGCCGCCGGGCGGCGGCTATGACGCCCATCTGCAGGCCGTAGCACAACCCGATATACGGCAGTTTGTGATCAAGCGAATACCAGGCGGCACGGATCTTTCCCTCCACGCCACGGCTGCCCCAGCCACCGGGCACGACGATGCCATCATACTTGGATAATTCGCGCTGGAGTTCGTCATCGGTCATGGACTCCAGGCGCACTGCGTCGACCCAATGGATATCCAAGCCCGTGTCGTTCGCCCAACCGGCAGCCTTGAGCGCCTCGAACACGCACAAATACGTGTCAGCATTGTCGAGATACTTAGCGATAAAGCCAATATTGACCTTGTGCTCATATCGCGTCGTTGCCTGGGTGACGACTTTCCGCCAGGCGGACATGTCAGGTTGTTTCGTCGGCAAACCCAATCGCTGCTGGATGACATTGAACAAGCCAGCCTCTTCGAGCGTCAACGGCACTTCATAGACACTGTTCGCATTTGGCAGGAGTATGACCGCATCTTCCGGCACGCCGCAGAACATGCTGAGCTTCCGTTTCGCCGATGCAGCTGGGGCGCGTTCGCTGCGCGCAACCAACACGTCCGGCATAATGCCGAGTCCGCGGATTTCGCGGACGGAATTCTGGGCCGGCTTGGTCTTGGTCTCTTTGCTGGTATCGAGGTATGGGAGGTAGACGACGTGCATGTAGAGGCAATTTTCAGCGCCAACTTTGAAAGAAAATTCCCGGATCGCCTCTATGAATGCCAAACCTTCGTAGTCGCCGACGGTGCCGCCGATTTCAACGATATGGACATCAAACCCTTTGCCAGCATCAAGGATATAATCTTGGATCGCGTTGGTGACGTGCGGGATGATTTGCACCGTTTGGCCGGCGTAAGCGCCCGACCGTTCTGCCTGGATGACGCTCATGAGCACCCGCCCGCTCATAACGGAGCTTTTCTGGGTCAGCTCTTGGTCGAGGAAACGTTCGTAATGACCCAGATCGAGGTCGGTTTCCGCTCCGTCTTTGGTTACGAAGCATTCGCCATGCTCACGCGGGTTCAAAAGACCGGCATCGGCGTTGAGATACGGGTCACATTTCTGGATGTTGACGCTAAGCCCTGCTGCTTTTAGGAGATTTCCGACCGAGGCGGCGGTGATACCCTTTCCTAATCCCGAAAGTACTCCACCACTAACAAAAATATACTTGGTCGGCTGTGCCACCGTGTCACCTCTTTATTTCTTCTCAAGTATCTTATCATTCCGGGGCGCAAAGTCAACGGCAAAAGTATTGTAATATTTTAAGCACAAGCGTATACATCAATGATTCAGGTAGGCTTCCGCCGCCTTGAGTTGAGTATCAGTGTGAGCCTTTTGGTCGGTATCGCTGATGGTGACTGTTTGGTCGGGCGCGATACCTTTCTTGTTGATGTTCTGGCCGTCCGGGCGGTACCAGCTAGCGATCGTTACCTTCAGCTCGCTGTCATCACCAAGTTGGATCAATTGCTGCACGACGCCTTTTCCGAAGCTCTTGGTACCAATCAACCTCGCGGCATTGTTGTCATGCAATGCGCCAGCGGTAATCTCGCTGGCCGACGCCGAGCCGCCATTGATGAGCACGACCGTGGGGACACCCTGGAGCGTATGCGCCACTTGCGACGTATACGTTTGGTCGCCGTTCGTTCCCTTTTCCGTCACGACCGTCGTGCCTGCCGGCAGCCAGAGGCTTGAAACATTTACCGCGGCGTCGAGCAGCCCGCCGGGGTTGTCGCGGAGGTCCAAAATCACGCCTTTGACATGAGCCGCCTGGAATGATTGTGCGGCTTTGGCCGACAGCGACGCGGTGTCTTCGGCGAACGAACTGATCTGGATATATCCGATGTTGCCGTCCAGTATTTTGGTAGTCACGCTTGGCAAATGGATGTCCGCGCGCGTGATGGTAAATGTTAGCGACGATGTTTTACCGCGGACTATCTTCAGGATGACTTTCGTGCCCTCGAGACCACGGATTTTCTGCGCGGCCACATCGGGCGACATGCCGCTCGTGCTCGCGCCGTTGATTTCAGCGATGACATCCTGGGGCAGCAAACCGGCTTTCTCCGCCGGGAAACCTTTGATCGGCGACACGACAACCAAGTTGCCGTCGCTGTTCTTGCCAAGCACCGCGCCGATACCAGAGAAGGAATGGTTCAGTTCATTGCTGAAATCTTTGGCCTGCGCGGCATTGAAGTATTCCGTGTATGGGTCATTGGTTGACGCAGCCAACCCTTCTTTCAAGCCGTCAAGCAACTGCGGCACTGTTAATGTCCCGTCATAATTCTCTTTTAAAGCTTGGTACACATCGCTAACACTACTGTAATCAAGCACCGCCGGTAACCCAGCGTTCTCGCTCGCATGCGCGCCGAAGGCATTTATTTGGACATGCCCGTCACCGATGGCAACACCGAACGAGAAAATCAACACAGCCGCCAAAAGCAAGGCACCGGAACGCATTGCCCGGTGACGCCATGCTTGACGTAAAATCATTTGGATATTGTGGTGTATTGCCTCTGTCATGACGGTGCATTCGCGGCAGATGCGCGACTAGTATTATCCTCTGGGATTGTGCTTTTAGATACTAGTATGTAGTATACGGCATCGCGGCTGGAAACCAGCTGAACGCGCGGTTAATTCCACGTGCGCCACTGGATTGAGAACTGCCCGGTTAGCTGCTGGTTGTATTGTGAGACTTCAATCTGGTTGCCATTGACCGCTTCGACGTACATTGCATGTCCCCAAGCACCGGCCGTGCTGATCGCGACGTCGCCCGGTTCGGGGTACGTATATACCGGAACGCCGGCATTGCGGGCAGCTTGCACCCAATCTTTGGCATTGCCATAGAAGTATGGGGCGCCGCGTCCCGAATACGCTACTGCCCACGCGGCGTAGGAGACACACTGCCGGGTGCAGTAGCCCCATTGGTCGGGACCATCGCCGTCAACGCAGCCAGGCGCCGTGCTCATGCTGAATGGCCAATTGGCGTATGGGTAGCCGCCGTTCGCGCCGGCGTTGATCGGGTCGCGCTTGATGGTACCCGGGAAACGGATAAAGTAGTATGCGGCGCTTAAGTTGTTGGCTGCTAGCTGCGCGGCGATGAGTTCCTGCAATTTCTGTTGGTTCTGGGAGACTTTAGTGTTATACGCGTTTTGCTGCGATTGGTTGTAATTGAGCAGGCTCTGCTGTTCGTAGCGGGCGTTCGCCAGCTGGGTTTCTTGGGTGTTCTCCGTAGTAAGCAATTGGTCAACCTGCTGTTTTTGCTTGGCTAACTCTTGTTGCAGCTCGGTAATTTCCGCGAGGGTATTTTGGATCTTGTTTTGGACGGCATTGCTGTACGTCGCGGCGTCAACGAAAGTACTGAGATCCTGGCTGGTCGCCAGCATTTCCACCGTGCTCATCTGCCCAGCGACATACATAGCTTTTAACGTTTCGCCCAGGATTGTTTTTTCGTAATCAAGCTTGGCCTGGGCGGCTACGATTTTCCCCTGCAAATCTGCCTGGCGGTGTTTGTTCAGGGATATCTGCTTTTCGATGCTGGCAATCTGCGACTCGAGCTTATGTATGGCGTCTTGGTAACTTGTCGCCTCGTTTTCCAGGTTAGCAAGCGAGTTGTTATCACTCGCGATCTGTTGTTGGCAATCAGTGATACTGCTGCAGCTTGATGTCGCCCGGACAATGCCCGCCGACGCGCTGCCAAATATAAATACCAATGCCGCGACCATAAAAGGCGCGGATTTTGCCCGCCGTGTGAGCGGAGCCAGCAGATGAATTTGCTTTTTCATGTTGGTTTTGGTTAAACCTACTTTCAGCCTACCATATATGGCCATAGTTGTACACTACCCCCGCTGTACGCTTAATGGACTGTTGGTTGGTGTTTGTGTTGGCAGGTTCGGACAAGTTACTTTGTCTTGAATTTCAGGTACCGCCTGGTCGCGATGGTGGATGATGCGGCACCTATTACTATACCTGCGGATAGTTGGAGTGTCAAAAGCCGGAGGAAATTATCATAGAAATAGCTGTTGGCATAGCCGATGTCCAAAAGACCCAAACTGCTCGCCTGGAGCGTCGACGACGCGACGACGAACAAAAGGTCGATGATGGCAATTGATATAAGCGCTGACAGCAGGCCGTAAATGATACTTTCGACGACAAACGGGCCACGGATATACCACGTCGTCGCGCCGAGCAAGCGCATAATCGTGATCTCGTCACGGCGGTTAAAGATCGCCATTTGAATGGTATTGAAAATGATAAGCATAGAAACGAGCGTGAAGACAATGACGCCGATGACGCCGATCTGTTTGAGCACACTGGTAGCGTGGGCGATCTTGTCGATCGCCGCTTTGCGGTCGCCTGAATATGAGGTGCCCGCTTGCGGATCCTCCAGTTTCACAGTGTCTGGTTGGTTGAGGACCGCTTGGATTTGGTCGATCTTGGATGGGTCGACTGGATCGACCTGGATCGATGCAGGCAGCGGGTTGCCCGTCTCGTTGATCGCCTGGAGCAAATCCTTGTTGCCAGCATTCGCGGCACGGTACTCGGCAAGCGCTTGGTCTTTGGAAACATAGGCAACGCCCTTTACTTGGCTGAGACCGCGCAAGCTGTCCATCAGCGCATTGCGCTGCTGTGCCGACACAGAGTCCTTCAGGTAGATCGATATGTTGATTTTGTCGGCGATCTGCGCGATGGTATGATTCAATGTCACGCTGCTGACGAGTGAAAATAGCACAATCGTGAGTGTCACGACCATCACTGCGATGGCAGCGATTGCCAAGCTGGCGTTGCGCGTAAAGTTCAGGGCTCCCGCCTTGGCAATACGCGACAACGTGATTAACCGCCGGCGCGCGCTCATGCTTTCCCCGCTGTATATTTAGCATTGGCACGGTCGCTGGCAACTGCGCCATGCTCGATCGTAACCACACGGCGCTGTAGTTTGTTAACAATTTCCTGGTTGTGCGTTGTAAGCATTACGGTCGTACCATATTGGTTGATCTTCTCTATAACACGGATGACATCCCACGCATGTTTCGGGTCCAGGTTGCCTGTCGGTTCATCTGCAATCAATATCTTCGGCTGCCGCGCGATAGCACGCGCGATAGCGACCCGCTGGCGCTCGCCGCCGGACAATTCCATTGGCATGCGTTTGGCTTTGTCAGCCAAGTTGACGATCTCCAGCACGCGCGGCACGGTGTGCTGGATCTCTCGCCGCCCCATGCCGACGATTTCCAGCGCAAACGCGACGTTCTCAGCGACCGTCCTATTGGGCAACAGCTTGAAATCCTGGAAAACGACACCGATTTTCCGTCGCAACAACGGTATGTCGCGGTCCTTCAGTTTGTCGTAATCAATCCCGCCGACGATGATCTTGCCGCTCGTTGGCCGCTCTTCGCGGGTTAGTAGCCGCATCAGCGTTGTCTTGCCCGCCCCGCTTTGGCCGACCACGATGACGAATTCGCCCTGCTCCACATGCAAGGAAACGCGGTCAAGCGCTGTGCCTACATTCTTGCTATAGGTTTTTGTTACCCTGTCCAATAAAATCATTAGCTCTATTATAGCAACCCAGGCACGGCACCGGAAACGAAACGTCTACGCACTATTACGATTGCCCGCAACGGCAAAACTCATGATAGCTTGTGGATCATTCATAAAAGCTTCGGCGGCTTCCACGGCTTGTGCCCGGGCAACAGGATCAACCAATATTTGGTTCAAACCTCCGCACAGATGGGTTATAGCCGGCAGGAATTTATGCGCGATAACCGGCCTGCCGGAGGCTGCGTCAATATCAAGCACGTCGAGATGGCCACGCTGCAAAAGATGAGGGTCTATTTTGTATCCTTCTGCCTGTAGGCTTGCCAATACTTCCGGTCCAGTCATTTCGCCAGGACGCTCAAGCAGCGTACGATACAAGGCCAAACGTGCGCTGACATTTTGGCCCAACATATGCTTGAGCGACATCGGCTCGCCTCCGCTGTTAGCCGCTGCCCCCAGAACAATGCCAAGCGCCGCCAGGTCGAGATCACGCTCAAATCCCGTGGATCTTGCGCGATAGGTCGTCGTAAACTGCCGTGAACCGGCAATGGTAGCATTTGTGTCTGACGCGACAAAGATTGCGATATCTGGTGTTCTTCGGTCATCAAATCCATTACCGATACGCTTGGCTTCTGATAGATCAGTCGCGCCTGGATGCGGAAGGTTCTGCGCTAATGTCGGCGCATCAACTGGCTCAGGGTGTGTCAGCAAGTACAAGTAAGCAAGTACTTGGCGGTTACTGGGGCAAATCATATTAAGCAGAACCTGCTGTCGCGCCTCAGGCGATAGCTCACCGAATGTCTCTTGAGGATTTCCAAGTGTATTTCCTGGCATGACCAGTACAGTAACACGCCTTTTAGGTTAATGCAATCACTGCTTGGTTCAGTCGCGGCGACGAATGGTTATCGCGCCGAGCACGAGAACGCCGAGGCCCACGCCGGAAACGATGGCAAGGTCTTTAGTAAGCGTGCCACTCCAACCAGTGTGGCTAGTGATATATCGCATCGCATCGACGCTGTAGGTCATCGGCATGATGTCGGCAAACCATTGGAGCAACTTTGCCATGTGTTCGCGCGGCACGAAGAGCCCACAGGTCAGGAGTTGTGGGAAAATAAACACCGGCATGAATTGGACTGCCTGGAATTCCGTCGACGCGAAAGCACTGACAAACAAACCCATAGCCGTACCGAGGAATGCCGCAGCGACCGCGCCGAGCATCATAAGCCATGCCCCGCCAATTACCGGCACGCCCAGAAAATCGATGACGACAATGCTCGCCACAAGCGCCTGGATAGCCGAGACAGCACTGAAAGCGACGGCGTAGCCGAGCACGAAATCGAGTTTCGAAAGCGGCATGCTCATGAGCCGGTCAAGCGTGCCGGCCGTACGCTCGCGCAAGGTGGTGATCGAAGCGACGAGGAACATGACCGTCAATGGAAAGACGCCAAGCATGAGCGGCTCGATATGGTTGAATATTGTCGCCTGTCCTTGGAACACATACTTCACGAGGACTAATAACGCGCACGGCACAATGAAAATAAGCCCGAGCGTGCGCGGGTCGTTCCGGAGTTGCACCAGCACCCTGCTGGTGGTCGCGAACGTCCGGCGGGGATTCATCGCTTTGCCTCAACAAGCTTCAAGAACGCGCCTTCTACCGTCTGGGAACCGGTTTGCTGGCATAACGCAGCCGGCGTGCCATGGGACAAGATTTTGCCCCGCCGGATAAGTAACAAGTCGTCGCAGCGGTTTGCTTCGTCCATGACGTGGCTAGAAATGAGCAATGTCGTGCCCTGCGCCGCAACATCACGGAAGATAGCCCACAACTTCTGGCGCAGTACCGGGTCAACGCCTACGGTTGGCTCGTCGAGTACGAGCAATTGCGGGTTACCCAGAAGCGCAATCGCTAGCGACACGCGTGATTTTTGCCCGCCGGAAAGAGTCGAACCAAGCTGGTTCGCTTGGTCAAGCAAATCGACCTGCCGGAGCCGTGCGAATACTTCTTTGCCCCCAACCCCCAACATGCGCCCGAAATACCGCAAGTTCTCTTTGGTCGTCAAATCCCGGTAGATGGCCGCGCTTTGTGGCATGTACCCGATGTGACCACGCAACTTCGCGGATCCCGCTGGCTTGCCTAATACCGAGACATTACCCTGCCCGACGCGTTGCCGCCCCACCACGACACGCATGAACGTCGTCTTGCCAGCCCCGGACGGTCCGAGCAAACCAACAATCTTGCCCGCCGGAATACCAGCGCTCACGTTTCGCAGCGCTTTCGTGACGCCAAGGCTGACCGAAACTCCTGACAAGTGAACGCTATACATAACCATTATGCTAGCAGAACATAGGACCGCGAGGAAGCCACCGTACAGTTTACAGGCGTTGCTTCGCGCCGTCGTCTACGCCAGGAGTACCAGGAATGGATGTGCCTTCCGGGACGATCATCCTATCTTGCGGCGTGGCGGGTTGTCGAGGCAACTTCGCTTGTGGATAGCCGGGGGCATATTTATATGCGTCATGTGTCTCGGGGTATTCGTTCGGTAGCGGCACATTGGCCGTATCACCCTCGGGCAAAGAACGGTCATTGGGCATGGGATAAAGTTCCTTGAAACGAAGTATTTTTGAATGCACGATTTCCTGCTTTCTTATCAATTAATAACCACATTTATTTTAACCGCGGCCTGGGAACTTGGCAATCAGGGACTAGGCAGACATCTCATATTCTAGGTACGCGTCGATAAATCCGTCCAAGCTGCCATTTAGCACGGCGTCGGTATCGCTCGTTTCGTGCCGCGTTCGAAGGTCCTTGACCTGCTTGTACGGGTGCAGGACATAGCTGCGGATCTGGTTGCCCCACGCTGCCTGTTCGTTTGGGCCTTTTAGCTCTGACACCTTTTCGGCATGCTGCTCGAGCTGCAGCTGGGCAAGCCGGGAACGCAAGATCGTCATTGCCGTTTCCTTGTTTTGAAGCTGGGAGCGCTCGTTTTGGATGGCGACCACGATACCGGTCGGCAGGTGGGTTATGCGCACCGCAGAATCCGTCGTATTGACGCTTTGCCCGCCGTGGCCGCCGCTGCGGAAAACGTCGATTTTCAAATCTTTCTCGTCGATTACGACGTCGTCAGGGGCATCGATTTTCGGCATTACTTCTACTTTGGCGAATGAGGTTTGGCGCAGGTTGTCGGCATTAAATGGACTCAAGCGCACCAGCCGGTGCACGCCGTGCTCGCTTTTTAATTTTCCATATATGAAGTCGTCGCCGGCTATTTCGATGGTCACGCTTTTAAGCCCCGCCTCGTCGCCTGGCGAGTCTTCGATATTGGTTATCTTATAGTTGTGCTGCTCAGCCCAGCGGACGTACATGCGGAGCAACATTTGCGCCCAATCTTGTGCGTCGGTGCCACCGGCGCCGGCGTGTATGCTGACAATCGCGTCATGGTCATCATATGGACCGCCTAGCTTCAATTCATTTTTCAGCGCTTCGAAACCGGCTTGCAGTTCGCCAATCTGCTCAGTTAGGTCCACCTCTAGGCTTGGGTCGTTCATATTGGCAAGCTCCAACGCGTCAGTGACGCCGCGCCGCAAACGCAACCAGGGCTCCAACCGCCGTTTCAACGCAGCTTGCATCTTGCTGGCCGCCTGCGCTGCCTGGACATCCTGCCAGAAATCCGGCGCGGCCATCTGTTTGTCCAATTCCTCAAGTTGGCGCGCTTTATCGTCCAAGCCAAGTTGGGCATACGCTGCCGTAACCGCCGCCTGCAGACCTTTCAGTATGTCTTGTATCTGTTCCACGTTACTCCAAGTATACCAGGATACGTTTACTTGGCTTGCCAGAGCGGCGACACCTGCATGCGCAATTCTTCGCAAAAATCACGCCCGCAATCGCCGAGCACCCCGAACCCCCACAGATTATCCACGAAAACCGATTTCGCCGCGTGTACGATACTGTCCTTGCCGACTGCCCGGATTCGCTCGGGAACTTGAAAATAATTCTCGATTTCCCCATCAAAAAAATACCGGTTGCTGTAACCGCTAGCGATACCGCTGACCGTTTGCGCGCCGCGCTGGAACCGCCCAAGCGCATACAGTTTGGCCGCCTCTATTTCCGCGCTATCCACGCCACCCTCAATTACCTTCGCAAGCTCGTCGACGATGATCTTGAAGAGTGCCTTGGCATTCTTGCCCGAGACTTGGGCACCGAGCCACCAGTTGCTGACATCGCGCGTTTGGCTGAGACCAGAGCTCATGCCATACACCAGGCCACGCTCGCGCGCCGTTCCCAGTATCCGCGAATATAACGTCTCTGTCAGCATAGTATTCATAAGGTTAAGCGCGTCGGTTTCCGGGTCGTCCAAGCGCCGGCCAGCGAATGTATCAATGTAAAAATAGAGATTTTCAACGGTGCTATTCGGAACGTATACGGCTTTTTGCAAGGTTTTAGGCACTTCTTTTGGCAATATAAACCGCCTGCCGCCCGATGGAAGCTCAACGGCTCCAAACAATTTTTCGATAACGGACCGGCGCTTTTGGGTAATATTGCCAGCGATGATGAACCGCAGGTTTTTTGCCGTGTGCGTCCTATGGTAGTGAGCGCGTACATCGTCAACGCACACATTCTCCATGAGCCTGAGCCGCTCGGCATCAGTCTTGACGATCAACCCCAACGCCTGGCGCATTTCCAGGCTCAGGTGGCGGAAATGGTTGTTGGCGCGCGCCACCATCTCTTCTTGTACATTGCCGAATTCCGCCCTGAACTCTTCCTCCAGGAACAGCGGCTTGGTGATCGCTACAAGCAAAAGCCCAAGTACCCGGTCCCACTCGAAGTCGGCACATTCAGCTTCGTACGTAATATCGTAGACCCCCGTCGAGGCATTGCTGTACGCGCCATTTTCTTCTAACTTTGCCTGGAAATCCCGCGCCCGCGGTATAAGCTCGTTCGCGCCTAAAACGACGTGTTCCATAAGATGCGGGACTTCCCATTTCTGTTTGGTCGTGAGATACTCGCCTGCCCGGAAGTTGATATCAAACGTCATGACGCTGGCGCCGGGTATGTGCACGAGCAAACCCTGGACGCCGTTATGCAGTATGACTTCGCTGACCGTGTGCTTCACGTGTTGCCTGCTACTTCCGCTTCCGGCCGGCTGATTTTCGCTTGCGTTCGGTCTTGCGCGCTTTCTTGCGCGCTACCATAGCCTTCTTTTGCTGGGCGTGCTCGTCTTTACGCCGCTTGAAGTCGGCGGCTTCGAACTCAGTTTCAGCGGTCGTGATTTGGTCGGCATTTTCGACCGAATGCCGCGCTGCGCGGGTCAATTCGGTTTCGGCGGGGCGCTCCAGTTCGCTTTCGCTCGCCGGTTGGGCATAGAAGAGAGTGCGCACCACGTCGTGGCGGAGCGTTTCCTGCATGCTGTCAAACAATTCCTGGCCGCGGCGGCGATATTCGACAAGCGGGTCCTGCTGCCCGACCGACATCCAGTGGATGCCTTCTTTCAGGTGATCCATGTTTTCAAGGTGCTGCATCCAGAGGTTGTCGAGCACTTGCAGGTAGATATCGCGTTCTACTTTGCGCATTACTTCCGGTGAAAATGCCAACTCGCGCGCTGCGTACAACTCAGCTGCTTCTGCCTTGAGCACTTTCTCGAACTGCAATGTGTCCGTGTCGAACAAGCGGTCAAGCGTCGCTTCGTCAAACGGCAACGATTCACGGACGATTTCGTCGAACCCAACCGTCGTCGTGAGCGGCGATGCTGCCAGCGCCCGCGCTTCGTCTTCGACCATCAGTTTGATACGTTTGCTGATATTGTCCTGCATGAGCACTTCGCGCCGCATGGCATAAATCGCCTTGCGGTGGCGGTTCATGACGTCATCGTACTGGACAACTTGCTTGCGCGTGTCGAAATGGAAGCCTTCGACCTTCTTTTGCGCGCCTTCCAGGCTCTTGGAGATCAATCGGTTTTCGATCGGCGTGTCTTCGTCGACACGCAGCCGGTCCATGATCGCCGCGACCCGATCACCGCCGAAGATACGCATCAGGTCGTCTTCAGTGCTGACAAAAAACTGCGTCGTGCCTGGGTCGCCCTGGCGCCCGGCACGGCCACGCAACTGGTTGTCGATACGGCGCGACTCGTGGCGCTCACTGCCCAGCACGAACAAGCCGCCAAGGTCCTTGATGCCTTCGCCGAGAACGATGTCCGTGCCGCGCCCGGCGATGTTCGTCGCTAGTGTCACAGCTCCCTTTTGGCCGGCTTTGGCGATAATCGCCGCTTCGCGCTCGTTGTTTTTGGCGTTCAGGACGTTGTAAGGGATCTTGGCCTTGCCAAGCATGTCGCCGAGCAATTCATTCTTTTCGATGGAAACCGTGCCGATCAGTACTGGCTGGCCTTTTTCGTACAGCATGCGGACCTCGCGTACGATAGCGCGGAATTTGCCGCGCTCGCTACGGTAGATGCGGTCGGATTTGTCGCGCCGCGTAAGTGGCTTGTTCGTCGGGATTTCTACGGTATCTAATTTATAAATCT
>CAZGPZ010000023.1:0-16217 GCA_964527385.1 uncultured Candidatus Saccharibacteria bacterium
TGCGGATCATTGCTCCTTCCATGTGGCCAATGACACACTGCTTAGTTTGTTATTAATGTCCGTTAGAACATTTGCCGGCTGGTGCAGCCCTATAGCTTTTTTGCCATAACCCGCGTACTATCCGGTAAACGAACTAACCCAATCGGCGGCTTATTCTGCCCTTGCTGAGGTCGTAAGGGGTAAGCTCAACCGTTACTTTGTCGCCCGGGACGATGCGTATGAAGTGTTTCCGCATTTTGCCGGCGACGTGTGCTACGATCCGATGGCCGTTTTCGAGTTCGACACGAAATTGAGTGCCCGGAAGGGTCTCTACAATCGTCCCCGTGAACTCGATCACTTCTTTATGAACTGCCATAGATTTAACAATAGTCAATTATAGCAGAATTTACGACAAGGTGTAAAGGGTTATCTGCTACCGATTGGAAACCATGCCGGATTCGATTTTGACGTGGGCGGGTCTGGCGCCGGCTTCGCTTGCCAAATGAAGCGCGCCGAATAAGAGCAGTGTCTCGTTGTCAAGGCGTACTTCATGTGGCCCGGGCTGGAATTCACCTGCCGGTCCCAAGTAACCGACATGGATGTCAGGGACGCTGAGAAGTCCTGGCTCGTGTTCGACCGCTTCGGGCATAAGCCAACGCACTACTGCCGTGCCTTCAGCGCCACGAACGCGCTCCATGTCTGGGAAGTGGCTGAATCCTCCAGGGTAAAGCTTGACCACCCGCCGATTATCTGTGTATGGGAAAATAGCGAAGTCCATCTTGGGCTGTCGTGTTTTCATATGCAAGACCGACTGGCGGGACACTCCGACGGATGCAAACCAAAACGGATTCGTACCAGAAGTGCCGGCGGTATGCTCGGTTACGATCTCATCCAGCTCAGCTTGGCTTGCTGGTACCGCTGGATTGCTCACACTATCCCGGATGTCGATATACACGGTGCCATTGTTGCTCACTGCAGTTATACCAAGGGCTCGGGCTATTGCACGGGTACGCTCCAGCGCTTCTTCGTTAACGGGAGGAAAAACGTCTTGCCATCGCGAAAAGTAGCCGCGCAACTTGCCCAATGCTGCTTTAAACACGCCCGGTTCTTTTGGTCGCTCAAGCGGCGCTTGCCAATAAAGGTTGTATCTAGCCATATATTTCTGTGAGTCTAACAATGGGCAGGAAGTATGTCAACACCTACGCTGCTGGCGCTTTGCGGCGGCGAAACGGAATGAGGCTGAAACGGCGTTTTTTGGGGCTTTCAATATCCGTGTCAGACATGTCGCTAAAGAAGTCCGGTTCCGAATATTGGTCGTAGGTAATCATGAGGGCACGCGATTCGGCTGCCCGGAGCGTTTGCAGGCTGACTGATACCAAGATAAGGATGCTCGTGCCACCAATAGCCAAGTTCGTGCCCAGGAACATCTGGGCGACGATTGGCGTGAGTGCCAAGAACCCAAGCGAGATGGCGCCAAAGAGCGTCAAACGGTTGATGACTTTGCTGAGGTATTTTTCAGTTTGCAGCCCGGAACGCACGCCTTCTATGAAGCCGCCTTGCTTTTGTAGGTTCTCGGCAATCTCCTTGGAATTAAACGTGACACTGGTATAGAAGAACGTGAAGATAAAGACTAACAAGAAGTAAGTGATGGGGTAAATATACGGCGTGAAGCCGCCGATTTGGAAGGAGCTGAGGCTGGGGGGCTGGAACCATGCTGCAAGGTTGGTGCCGAGATGCTGGAAGGTTACGTTCGTACTGTTCGTAAGCAGTTGCCCGGCAAAGCTTGGCACGCTCAAAAACGCGACTGCGAAGATGATTGGGATCACGCCGGCGGTGATAAGCTTGACCGGCAGTACGGTCGTAATGCCGCCATACGCGCGGTTGCCTTGCACGCGTTTGGCGTAATTGACGGTGATATTCCGCGTGGCTTCGTTCAGTTTTACGACCAACCACGTGATGATCAGGATCGCCACGACAGTAATTGATACAAAGAGTAGCGAACGTTTATCAAGCGGGATGACATGCCCGAAGACCTTGAATCGGTCGTTGCTCGAAAGGAAGGCGCTGCCCACTTCCGACAACGTTTGCGGCAAGCGGCTGACGATGCTTACCGTAATAAGCAATGATATGCCGTTGCCGAGTCCTTGCTCGGTGACAAGCTCGCCGAGCCACATAAGGAGCATTGCGCCGCCGCTCAACGCGGCGATCATGAGCACCCATTGCATAATGCCGGCATTCGCGGTAATGTCACCGGTGCCGCCGATGCTCTGCGCAGCTTGGCGAATAAGGTATATTGATCCGATCGACTGGATAATAGCGAGCGGCAATGCCAAAAGGCGCGTGTACTGGTTGATTTTCTTTTGCCCGTATTCACCTTCTTTGTGCATGGCCTCCAGTTGCGGGATTGCCTTGGTCAGAAGCTGCATAATAATGCTGGCGTTGATGTATGGCCCGAGTCCGGCGATCATGATCGAAAAGTTTGCCAAAGCGCCGCCGGACAAAACGTTCACGAAACTCAACAACTGCGGCGTATTAGCCGAGTTGAACAAATTTTCTAGGACTTGCCTGAGCGTCTGTGGGTTGCTTAACGGCACCGGGATGTGAGCTAGGACGCGGTAAACAAGCAGGATGCCGAGGACGGCCAGGACGCGCTTGCGCATATCGCTTTTGCCGAGCGAACGCCAGATTACTTTCCAGTTCATGGTGGTATACCTCTTATAAGCCCTATCAGATTCACCATCTATTTAAGCACAATATGCGAGCAAATCCCAAGCATTCATTGCAAAGATTACCTATAGACCAACTATCGAGGTATAGTGTGCGGAGAAACAACTTAGTTTGGTTTCTCACGCATAACAAAACCGCGACCCGAAAGCCGCGGTTAACGCCCAAATATTTTTTTAGGCTTTTGTTTCTTGTTCGGTCTTTGATGCTGGTCGCTGTGCCCGTGCAACTGTCTCAAACGATCCGCCGGCTTGCTCAATCATTGCGATCGCGCTGGCGCTTGCGCCCTGGAGCTTGACCGTTACTTTCTTGGTTAGCGTGCCTTTGGTGATCAGCTTGACGCGGGTATATGGGCCGCTGACAAGGCCGGCATCGCTGAGTACTGCGTTGTCGACGGCCTTGCCGCTAAAACGCTCAAGTTGGCCGGTGTATACGTTCTCTGCCTTGGCGCGGTGTTGCGTGAAACCCGGCAGTTTGGGCAATTGCTGCATCATAGGATTCTGGCCGCCAGCGAAACCAGGACGTGCCTTGGAGCCAGTGCGAGCGCCTTGGCCCTTGGTGCCTCGGCCGGCAGTCTTGCCTTTGCCGCTGGCGATGCCGCGTCCAACCCGCTTGCTCTTGGCGTGGCTGCTGACTTTTAATTCGTGGAATTTCATGCTTTTGCCTCCTTGGCTGCAGGCTTAGCTGGCTTCGTAATCCAATTTTTTGCGGGAACAATAGACTGCAATGCTGCGAGCGTCGCATACGCCGTGTTGGCTTTGTTGCTTGAACCCAGCGACTTGCTCAGCGCGTTGCTTACTCCTGCGACTTCCAGCATGGTGCGAACCACACTGCCAGCGATGAGGCCGGTGCCGGCGCTAGCAGGGAGAATCAGGATATGCGCCCCGCCGACTTTCGCTTCGACGTCATGTGGCAAGGTGCCTTTGTACATTGGAATAGTGATCATGTTTTTCTTGGCGACGTCAGTTGCCTTGGTGACGGCTGCCGTGACGTCAGCTCCTTTGGAAATGCCGACGCCGACACGGCCTTTGTGATCGCCAAGTACGACGAGTGCGCGGAATCGGAAGCGGCGTCCACCTTTTACTACACGGGCGACACGGTCGATGTGCAGTGTCCGCTCGTCAAATTGCTTTTCTTCTTGCACCATCTCCGGGCGGCGTGGTGATCTGTTTCGGGCTTGCTGTGGTAATGGCATATTAGAACTCCAATCCTCCGTTACGGGCGGCGTCAGCAAGGGCTTTGACGCGGCCATGGTACAATTTGCTGCCGCGGTCGAATACGACAGCGGTTATTTTTTTGGCCTTTGCCTTTTTGGCGATTTCCGCGCCAACCCAAGCGGCCTTTTCGGACATTGTGCCCTTCGCGGCCTTTGCGCCAACAGTTGACACGTACGCAAGTGTGCTCTGTGCGTCGTCGTCGACTAATTGCGCAGTAACATGCAGGTTGCTGACGTGGACGCTCAGGCGTGGGCGCTCGGATGTGCCCGATACGGTCGCGCGGACGCGGTGACGGCGCATAAGCTTGTTATGGAGCGTGTGAGAGAGTTTGCTCATGATATACCCTACTTGTCCTTGCCTGATTTGCCGCTCTTGCGAACGATACGCTCATCAGAGTATTTAATGCCCTTGCCCTTGTATGGTTCAGGCTTCTTTAGTGCCCGGATCTCGGCGGCGACTTGCCCGACCTGCTGCTTGTCGATGCCGCTGATCGTAATAGTATTTTGCTCGATAACCGCGGTCACGCCTTGTGGCAAAGCAAACATGACATCGTGCGAGAACCCAAGGTTCAACTTGATGCTTGCTCCCTGCAAGGCTGCGCGGAAACCAACGCCGTTGATTTCCAGCTTCTTGCTAAATCCCTGTGTCACGCCGGTGACCATATTCTGCAGTAGCGTGCGCATCAGTCCGTGTTTGGCGCGATGGACGTCTTCGTCGTCTATGCGTGTGACGAATACTTGGTTCTCGCGCTGCTCGACATTGATGCCGGGCATCGTGAATTGTTTCAGCGTGCCTTTTGGCCCGGCGATTGTGATCTCGCTTGGGTCAACAGTGATTGTCACGCCGCTCGGGATGGTGATCGGTAGTTTTCCTATTCGACTCATTTCTATTCCTTGTTAATAAACCTTGCAAATTAATTCGCCGCCGATGCCTTTGGCTTTTGCTTCGTTGCCGGTCATCAAACCTTGTGAGGTCGATACGACGACGATGCCGCGGCCGTGCTTGACGCTTGGCATTTCCTTGGCTCCGGCGTACATGCGCCGGCCGGGGGTGCTGATCATGCCGATCTCGGTGATACGAGCGTTTTGCAGCGCTCCGTAAAGTGCTAACGTCAATACTTTTTCCTTGCCGTCGCCACTCAAACGGACGTCATCGATGAAGTTGTTTTGCTTCAACATGCGCGCTACCGCTTCTTTGAGTTTTGAATGCGGCAGGCTCACTTCGTTCTTGTTGGCCAATATCGCATTGCGGATACGAGCCAACATGTCGGCTACTGGATCGGATACTAGGGTATTCTTCATAGTGCTACCAGCTCGCTTTCGTTACGCCGGGGATCTCGCCTTTGGAGGCGTGTTCGCGAAAGCTGAGGCGCGACAAACCGAATTGGCGCATGTAAGCGCGCGGCCGGCCGGTTTCGCTATCGCGGTTCTTCCAGCGTGTTGGGCTGGAGTTGCGTGGCAGTTTAGCCAAGCCTTCCTGGTCGCCAATAGCCTTCAGTTCGGCGCGTTTGGCAGCGTACTTCTGGATCATCTTTTGGCGCTTCAGGTCGCGCGCGATTATGGATTTCTTCGCCATTACTTGTTCTCCTTTTCAAATGGCATACCAAATTTCTCTAATAGGGCACGTGAATTTGTTGGACTACCGCCGCTAATGACGAACACAACTTGCAGGCCGTGAGTCGTAGTCGTTTCATCAAATGTTAGCTCAGGGAAAGTTGATTGGTCGACAAATCCCAGGCTGTAATTGCCTTGTTTGTCGAACGCCTTTGGGTTGACGCCATGGAAGTCGCGCAGCCGCGGGATGACGATGCTAATGAGGCGGTCGAGGAATTCGTACATGCGGTCGCCACGGAGCGTTACTTTCATGCCGATCTTCATGCCTTCACGTAGCTTGAAACTAGCGATGGATTTGCGTGCTGCGACAACCAACGGTTCTTGACCGGTAATTTTGCGAAGTGTATTCCCTGCCGCGTCCATGACCTTTTTGTCTTCCTTCGACCGGCCCAAGCCGATGTTGACAACAATCTTTTCAAGCTTTGGAACTTGGTGCACGTTTGGTAGTGACAGCTCGCTTTCCAGGGATTTGACAATCTCTGCCTTATAGAGCGCGCGGAGCCGTGCGGTCGTGACCAGTTTCTTTGTAGTGGTTGCCATTACTTGATCTCCTTGCCGGTGCCCTTGAAGACGCGGGTCTTGGTGCCGTCTTTCGCGACTTCGTAGCCAATGCGCGAAGCCTTTTTGCTTGTGGGCTCAATAATGCCAACCTTGCTTACGGCCATAGGGACAGTGATATCCACGATGCCGCCTTGCGGGTAAGCCTTGTTCGGCTTCAAGTGCTTCTTCATGACGTTGATGCCTTCGACGGTCACTTTGTTGTCACGTGGGTGCGTCGCTACGACTTTGCCGGACTTGCCCTTGTATTTGCCAGAGCGGACGACGACAGTGTCACCTTTCTTTAGCCGAATCTTGAATGCCTTTCGGATTTCCGATTTCTGGTTTCGGGTTTTCATTTAGAGTACCTCCGGTGCAAGGCTTACAATTTTCGCATAGCCTAAGTCACGGAGTTCCCGGGGCACCGGCCCGAAGATACGCGTGGCTTTTGGTTCTTTATTGTCGTCGATAATGACGGCAGCGTTGTCGTCGAAGCGGATGGTAGAACCGTCTTTGCGGCGGATTTGGTCACGAGTGCGGACGATGACAGCTTTCACGACGGATTTCTTCTTCGTATTGCCGCTTGGGTTCGCGTTCTTTACGGTCGCGACGATCACGTCTCCGACGCGCGCGTAGCGTCGGCGGGTGCCACCAAGCACGCGGATGCAAAGAATCTCCTTCGCGCCGCTGTTGTCGGCGACTACCAGGCGTGTTTCCTGTTGGATCATTCCGTGATCTCCTTGTCAGACTCACGCAAGGTCGGTTTCTCGATGATGCGGTCCAATGCGTGGTGCTTGCGGCGGCTCAGCGGGCGTGTCTCGACGATCGCGACGCGGTCGCCAACTTGCGCCTCGTTCTTCTCGTCATGCGCCATGAACTTGTTGCTGACGGTATATTGCTTGTGGTAAATCGGATGAGTTTTGCGCGCTTGGACGGTCACGACAATGGTCTTGTCGCCCTTGGCTGAACTCACCGTACCGATAATCGTACGTGCCATTACATCGTCTCCTTCGTGAGTGCTTCGCCAAGCACGGTCAACACGCGTGCCAGGTCCTTACGTTTGCTGCGAATAAGCCTGACATTGTCGAGCTCGCCGGTGTACATGCGACGCCTAAGTTCTGCGATTTCTTCGCGAATCTTGGTGCTTTCGGTAGCGAGGTCGGATGTCGGTAATTTCCTGATATCTGCAACTTTCATAGTTATGCCTCCTCCCGCGCGATGAAGCGTGACTTCACCGGCAGTTTGTGCGCGGCCAAGCGCATAGCTTCTTGGGCTGTTGCCAGGTCCACCCCCTGGATTTCGAACATAATCGTGCCAGGGCGTACTTTGGCGACAAAGAATTCTGGGCTGCCTTTGCCGGAACCCATCTTGACGTCAAGCGGTTTGCGGGTAACCGGCGTGTGGGGGAAGATGCGGATCCAGATCTTGCCACCGCGTTTGATATAACGGGTCATGGCTTGGCGGGCTGCTTCGATTTGGCGGCTCGTAATCCGCTCGTGGCCTTGGGCCTGAAGTGCAAAGTCACCAAATGCGATGTAGTTGCCGCTAGTGGCGACACCACGGATCTTGCCCTTTCTGACCTTGCGGAATTTACCGCCGTTAGGGATTAGCATCTAAAGTACCTCCCCCTTATAAATCCATACCTTCACGCCGATGATGCCGGCAGCAGTTTTCGCGTGGACCAATGCGTAGTCGATATCAGCGCGCAGCGTGTGCAATGGAACCGAGCCGGCGACTTCTTTTTCGCGCCGGGACATCTCTGCGCCATTCAAGCGGCCACCAATCTGGATACGGACACCTTTGGCGCCAGCACGCATCGTGTTTGCTGCAGATGATTTGATTGCGCGGCGGAACGAAATGCGGCGCTCAAGTTGGTGGGCGATATTCTCCGCGACCAACTTCGCGTACAATTCGGGTTTCTTGATCTCTTCGATGTTGACGCGTACCGGCACGTTGTAGATCTTTTCGATGGCGGCTTTCAGCTCCTGGGCGCCTGAACCGCCACGGCCGATGACTACACCAGCTTTTGCGGTGGTAATTGTCACAGTTACGAGGTTCGGCGTGCGCGTGATCTCGACGCGGTTTATAGCGCCGCGCGAGCCGACTTTGTCTTGGATAAATTTGCGGACTGCCAGGTCTTGGCCGAGGAACTTCGCGTAGTCGCGCTTGTCAACGAACCACTTGCTGCGCCAATCTTTGTTGACCTGGAGACGCATCGATATTGGGTTTACTTTCTGGCCCATTATTTGGTCTCCTTTGATTCTTTAGCTTCTGGGGCTTTTGCGGGTTTCTTGGGGGCCCGTGCTTCCCCGTCAACGACGACGCGGATATGGCTGGTCTTGCGCTGGAATGGCAAGGCTCGGCCGTGCGCGGCAGGGCGGTAGCGCTTGAGGCGCGGGCCTGGGGTAACGCTGATCTCAACGATTTTCAGTGTCTCAGGCTTCAAGTTGTGATTGTGGTCGGCGTTGGCCTTCGCGCTGGCGACGACTTTGCGGACAGCATCGGCGCTACGGCGCGGGGTGTGCTCAAGGATAACGAGCGCATCGGCGACGCTGCGACCGCGCACCAGTTGTGCAACAATCCCGGCTTTGCGAGGGCTCATGCTTACGCCTTTGGCGATGGCTACGACGTTCATGCTGCCGCCTTCTTGCCGCCGTGGCTTCGGAACTTGCGGGTAGGCGAAAATTCACCGAGCTTGTGGCCGACCATGTTTTCAGTAACGAACACGGGGACGTGGACTTTGCCGTTGTGGACCGCGATGGTGCGGCCGACGAATTCGGGGCTGATCGTGCTGGCACGGGCCCAAGTCTTGATGATGGTGCGGTCTTCCGCCCCCAAGGCTGCTACTTTCTTCGCAAGCTTGAAGTCGACGAACGGTCCTTTCTTCAGGGATCTAGACATTTCGGTCTCCTAGCATGGCTCGTAAGCGTTGGTCCCTCTCTTCCATAGCTGCGTGGATTGCAGCCATCCAAAACACAATATCATCTGTCGCCCGTACATGCTCTCTTCCGGCTTTATAGGCAAGTGCGAGCATAACTTCATGGCCACTGAATGTATTAGCAGCATCGCGGCCAAACTCCATTCCGGCACCCACCGCTTCTTCTGATTGGTCGAATTTTTCTGCAAGTTCGGCCATCCAAGCCTGTGTTTCTCTAATACTGTGTGCCATATTATTTCCTCTTCGCCTCGTGGCGGCTTCTTACGATAAACTTGGTCGTGTTCTTGCGATGGCGGGTCTTGTAACCAAGCGTCTTCTGGCCCCATGGGGTGCGAGGTGCTTTGGCCATGCGGTGACGGCCACCATCACCACCACCGTGAGGGTGATCAACTGCGTTCATGACGACGCCGCGAACAGATGGGCGGATGCCTTTGTGGCGTGAACGGCCGGCTTTGCCGAGCTTCACGTTCTGGTGCTGCTCGTTGCCGACCATGCCGATGCTGGCAGTACATTCCATGTTGAACAAACGGACTTCGCCGCTTGGCAAGCGTACTTGCGCGCCGGTTTCTTCCTTAGCCATGAGCTGCGCGCTGTTGCCGGCTGCGCGAGCGATTTGCGCGCCGCGGCCGGGCTGCATCTCGATCGCGTGGATCGTGCTGCCGACTGGGATATCCTTGAGTTTCAGGCGGTTACCGGTCTCGATAGGAATTTCTTCGCCGCTCTGGATATGCTGACCGATTTTCATGCCGTTGGCGGCAATGATGTAGTGATACGTGCCGTCCGCTTCTTTGATGCGGGCAATGCGTGCGCTGCGGTTCGGGTCATATTCGATATGCTCAATGGTTGCGCTGATGCCATCTTGCAGGCCGAAGTTCACCATGCGGTAAAACTTGCGGGCGCCACCACCTTGGTGGCGGGTCGTGATCCGGCCCTGGTTGTTGCGGCCGCTGCCACGGCGTTTCGGCGCCAATAATGACCGCACTGGCCGCTTGGTCGTGATTTCGTCGAAGTTCTGTGTTGTCATGCCGCGGCGGGCCGGGCTGGTTGGGTTGTATTGTTTAATCGGCATCTTATTTGTCTCCCTGCTTCTTGAACAAGCGGGTTACTGCACCGCCCCGCGGGGAACGGGTAGACTGCTTTGCTTCATTTTTCAACTGCTTCGCAATTGCTTTGTCTGCCTGCTCTTGCGATGCTGCTTCTTTCTTCTCGTCTTCTTCGACGGCTGCAAAGATAGGCAAGCTATTGCCTCGGGCAAGTTTGACATACGCTTTTTTGGTGTCGCTGCGGACGCCATCGGATAAACCACGGCGACGCCCGGTCAGTGATATAGTCCGCTTGGCTTTGCCCTTGATATTCGTAATATTGACTGCTTCGACTGCAACATCGAACTGTGCTGCGACGGCTCGTGCAACCGTATGCTTGTTTGCCTCTTTTGGCACGTCAAAGACATACACGCGGCCCTGTGAAAGGGCGTACGTTTGCTCGCTCAAGCGCGGCCGCAAGATTAATGATTTACTCATTTCTTTGCCTCCTTGGCGCTTGCTTTCGCGGGCAAGCCAAGCCACTCGCTGACGATCTTCAGGGCGTCTTGCTCGAACAAAATCGTGTCGGCGTTCATGATCTCGAAGACCGTCAAATACTTGGCGCTAACCACCGTTACTTCCGGGAGGTTCTTTGCCGCACGCATGACAGTATCGTCTTTCTTGGAAACAGCAATGAGCACGCGTCCGGTCGCGCTGACCTTCGCGAGCAACGCTGCGAGCTTTGCCGTCTTGCCCTCTTGTGCTTCAACTGCCTCGACAACGCGGATTTTGCCGCTGTCTGCCGCAAGGCTCAAAGCTTGGCGGAGTGCTGTTCGTTTGGCTTTTACGGGGACAATCAACGTATAGTTCTCGTTACCAGTTGGTCCGAAAACGATACCGCCGTGCCGCCACTGCGGGACGCGGCTTGAACCAAAGCGGGCTCGGCCGGTACCTTTTTGGCGCCATGGCTTTTTGCCGCCACCACTAACAAGGCCGCGGGTTTTGGTGGTTGCCAAGTTCACGCGGCCATTTGCGAGGTATGCGTTGTATGCGAGCTTAATGAGCTCGAAATTCGTCGGCATGACCGCAAAGACACTCTTGTCCAAAGTTGTCGTAGTAGCAGCCTTGCTGCCCGATTTCGTAAAGGTAGGGACGCTCATTATTTCGTCTCCTTCAAAATAACAATCCCTTGGCGTGGGCCAGGGACTGCACCGGTAACACCTATGACGCTATTCGTAATATCGACGAGGGCAACCTTCAGGTTCTTCACCGTGACTTGCTCGTGGCCCATTTGTCCTGCCATGCGCTTGCCTGGCCGGATATTCTGAGGATACATAGAACCAATAGAGCCAACGCGGCGGTAAGAGCGGCCACCGTGGGTCTTGCGCCCGCGATGGAAGTTGTGGCGCTTGATCGTGCCAGCCCAGCCTTTGCCTTTGCTGGTACCTGTCGCGTCTACAGTGTCGCCAACTGAAAAGACCTCGAGGTTTATTTTGTCGCCAACCTTGAGGTCTTCGGGTGCTTCTGGAGTGCGGAACTCGCGAATAATCTTCGGGAGCATGCCAGCGCCTTTAAAATGGCCTGCTTGCGCCTTTGATGTGTTTTGCTTCTTTGCTTCTTCAAAGCCAACTTGCACTGCAGTATAGCCGTCGGTTTCGCCGGTCTTTACCTGGGTGACAACGTTGGGACTAGCGGAAAGCAAGGTTACGGCAGCAACGGTGCCATCGGGTGCGATGGTACTGGTCATGCCAACCTTTCGTGTGATGAGAGCTTTCATAGTTACCTCTTGTTATTGTTATATGATGTTATCTACTTTTAGGGCATATAACGGCACGCATTAGAGCAATGCGTGCCCTCGTCTGTATCCGCTCGAATTCGTTTCGTTGCAGGAAAGCTGGTTGTAGCCCTACATAATACACGTCTGGTGAAAATGGCACCCTTGTCTGTAGCTCCAGATTGGATACGTACACCACACGTAGATTTCTAAGATACCGTAATAGATTAACACGAGTACATTACTCCTGTCAATGCGGTGTACATAATACTACGATTCTGTACGCTAGCCGCCTTGACGAGTTGCAAGATAAGGTAGAGGTTGGACTGCGATCTATTTCGGGGCTATATCTCTTCAAAGTATTCGCCATACGTTGTGCCCATGGCTATAGCTTCTAAAACGTAGCGTACGTACGGTACTATGTTTTCCGGTAGCTTGGCCTGCGAGAACCACGATAAATCATCACACCGCTCAGGCTCTTTATTAGTGATCTCGCCGTGCCACTTACTGGCTTCGAAAAATAAGTCTAGGCGCTCCCGGTTATATCGGAGCCCGGTAAACACCTGGCGCATATTTTCCGAGTCTACGATGATTCCAGCTTCTTCGTTTGCTTCGCGCGCCATTCCTTCGGTGGCAGGCTCGCCAGCTTCCAGGTGGCCAGCAAGAAGGTTATACATGCCATCCATGTAACCGGTATTTGCCCGGCGAAGCAATAGGATCTCGTCGCCGCGGCGCAGTAATAGATAGATGCTAGGAACTAGCGTGAAATGACCTTCTCTGCCAGAATTGTTGCTCATTTGAGGAGTATACACCAACGGCGTGGCTGCGCCGTATAGTGATCTAATATGTTATCATCAGGCCGATTTGCGACCAGAAGCCGACGAGCATCGCGATGAGCAGCACGGCGTATTCGATCTTGCGGTCTATCTTGAAATGGTCATGCATGGCAAACAGCACACCAAGGACTAAGCCGACTGGCAACGGGATGGATATGCTGCCATGTTCGATACGCACCCACAAGGTGCCAATAATCAAATACATGGCGAGCTTTAAAGCATACACGCTGTCAAGTTCAGCATTTTTGAGTCTCTGTTTGTTTTTAGCCATTAGTGTTATTGAAACACGCGGCATGCCTTGTGGCAAGCGAATTATATAGTAGGATTGGTGTATGGCGTTTATTCCTGAGGAGGCAGCCATAGCGCGAGCCGATGCAATAAACATTGGCGAGTCGGTGGTTGTCCCGGCCAAGCTGATTCGTGAAGAGTGCGCTGGGTGGAACGAGATACTCTTGCACTGCGGGAGCGTAGAAAGACAGGCTATACAACTGGCGATAGCCATTGATAGTGATATGTATGATGCGGTGCCCGCCGCTCGTGACATCGCCCGTCGAGCCAACGCGCCGCCACTGCTCAGACGAAAGATGCAAAACGGCGCATTCCATGTCGAGGTTGGACGCATGGCAGCGACGTACGCGTTTTCAAGATTCATGCGCTCCATATTCCCACAACTTTCAGATGAGCCGCGCCGAGCGTATGTTGACGATGGTTATGACCTTATCGACGATAGGTCATCAGCGCTCATTGCCCCCAGGGATTTTCTGGACAAGCTTATATCTGAAGAGCATGCTGCTTTGCGCATCGGCGAATGGTGGTTCCAGGACGAAACTAGCCACACGCATGTCAAAGCTACTTACCGTCCGACGCCATCGCGGTCCTGTATCAAAAAAATATCCGAAGAAGATGGCTGCAGCCCGGAGGATGCGCTGCGGCGGTTCAGCTCTCTCGGATATGTGGCACTGCGCCCATATGCTAGCGCAGCGTGGTTAAAGGGCCATTTGGGATAAGCAGGCGCTGAGGGTCATGCCTTGCTAAGGGTGAGGAATGGCTGCACGTTCTGGACAAGCCGGTACTGGTCTTTACACCACCAGCTCATTTTGTCCGGCTGCTCGTGAAGCCACTTGGCGTATTCGCCCCAGCCGAGCCACTCATATGCCTCGACTTCGTCAGGGTTTGGTTTTGGATCTCCCGTAACATACGCAACAAAGATCGGGCAGAACTCGTGCTCGACAATGCCTTTGTAGGGTGGTGTTTTATAGATGTACTTCGGTATGATGCATTGGATATTTTCCAAATATTTTAACCCTAACTCAAAAGACCCACGCCGCCGAATAGCGTCTTCGATTGCTTCGCCTGTGCTCGGGTGGCCGCAAAAACTATTGCTCCACACGCCCGGCCAAACTTTCTTGGATAATGCGCGTTGAGTCACCAGGAACTTGCTATCGCTACGTCGCAAAATATAACACGAAAATGCCAAATGTAATTTTGTATCGCCGTTGTGGCTCGCCAATTTTGATCCAGTTTCCCCAGTTGGAGTGCCATCTGCATGCATAAAAATGATCTGTTCTTGCTCAGTCATATCTATAAATATAGCAGACAGCTGGGTGTTGCGCCTGTGCTGTCTAGATATTGCTTGCCAGCAACAATACCAAAAAACTAGGCCGCACTTGTCGCTAGGTGATACCGCGGGACGGATCGCTTGGCTTCAAGTTGGGCAATAGCTTTAGGCAAGTCGCTGAAGCGCGAGATAATTGCATCAGCACCCGCCTCGGCGAAGTCCGGCTCGATCATAAGGCCGCTTTCGATTGTGGCAATAAATGCAAACCCCGCGCCTTTTGCGGCTTGCGCATCACCAAGAGTATCACCAACGTAGACGCAATCTTCACGAAGTAGTTCATGCGTCCTAAGCACGATGTCGAAGGCCCGCGGGTCTGGCTTGTGATATTCCATCACATCCCGATAGTAAAAGGCGTGAATTCGTCCGGATAGATCGTGATCCTTGGCTAGCAGGTGCGTTACCTCACTGCCAGACCGAGAAGTAACGACGTAGATTTCCTTGCCACGAGCCAAGAGCGTGTCAAGTGCCCGCAAGTTCGCCGGGAAAATGCTATCCATCTTGCCAGCTTTGACCCACTCGGGCCAGAGGCTGACAATTGCCTCGCGGAAAGCCTCGACATCAACGCCCGGCGAACGAGTGCCGATGATATCGAAAAGTGGTTTGCCCCACGTTTGCTGGTGCATCTCGCGCGTTTGGGGTTTTTGCCCGACAAGCCGCAGTGCCTCGTTCTCCATGGCAAAGCCGTCGGCTTCGTTCTGGCAGAGCGTATCATCAAAATCAATTAGTATCGCGCGGAACGTATTCATCGGTTATTATTCCATACTTAGTATCGGTTCGATGACCAATGGAAGCTAACATGGTAGCGCTTGTTGTCCGCCTTGTCAACCTATAGCCCTTACCAATGAAAACGGGAGTGACCAGTACTTGGCACTCCCGTTCGGCAAGCATAGAACGTTACATTTTGATTTCGACGTCGCAGCCAGCAGGCAGGCTCAAATTCATGAGGCTGTCGATAGTTTTTGGCGTCGGCTCAAACACGTCGATCAGGCGTTTGTGCGTGCGCATTTCGAATTGCTCGCGGCCCTTCTTGAAGACATGAGGGCTCTTCACCACAGTAAACGTCGCTTTGCGGGTTGGCAGCGGGATCGGGCCGGCAAGCGTTGCGCCGGTGCGCAGCGCCGTGTCGACGATCTGCTTGGCGGCTTGATCAATAACGCGGTGGTCATATGCCTTTAGGCGGATACGGATACGTTGTTTTTGTTCTGGTGCTTTGGCGTCAGCCATTTTATAGAATCTCCTTGCCGGCATACTCCCCGGCACCGAGCGCTGTAACATCCCGCCAAGACGATCTTGAGTGTCCGGGGCGTGACTTTTAGTCAGCGCTATTAATTAGTAAAGCAATAATAGCATAATCCCTGCTTTAATGAAAGTGAACAACCGCCACCTGTAGCGCCAACCGAGCGTCATTTGCTACTATGTATAAAGCGTGAAACACAAAATACACTTTGTTTGCAGGGGGAACGTGTATCGGAGTCGTGTCGCGGAAGCCTTTTTTCGCAAGATCGGCGGAACACATGTCGAAGTGTCGTCGAGCGGCGTCGAGACCTGGCGCATGAATTTCGTCGAACCGACGCATATTCGTCCCGACCTGCTTACTACATGCGAAGAATGTGGGATCGACCGTTTTTTGGCGCCAAGCCGAACGCAAACCACCGACGAGTTGCTAGCTCAAGCCGATCTTATCGTCTTCATGGATACGGACGTGCGCCGCGACGCACGCAAAAAATTTCACTTCAATGAAGACAAGGCAGTCACATGGCGTGTCCACGATATCCTGGCAACAGCCGTCGGGATGGACATCAATCCGCGCACGCATCGCAATCAGAAAAAAATATTCACTAGGACTGCCGCCAAAATCCAAAAACTGTGCGAGTCGCTCGAGCATGAAGTCAATCATGTCAGCTGGACCGACGTAGTCGATGACCAGAACCAACCACTCGGCTACAGCCTGCCTCTGTC
>CAZGPZ010000024.1:0-14694 GCA_964527385.1 uncultured Candidatus Saccharibacteria bacterium
ATCACAACAACTTGGACGCCCAACTGGCTGATGGCATCGGCAAGCATCGTGCGCAACACAGCTCGACGCGCCAGGTCGGGGGTCTGCACCGATCGTCCTGCCGGAAATGGATATATAGTTGTCCGGAAACCCCATTGGCCACTGTGTGCAAATAAATAACAGAAAGGAAAGAGCTTAGCTGGTGCAGTATCGTCAGCCCGGGGTTCAATCCCATACGCGCGCTTGAACATGTACCCAAGATCGCGCAGTTGCTTAAGGTGTGATAGCTCCAGCGCCAAGGGTTGGCCAATGTGCCATAACGTATCGAGCACGCTTCCACCGCCAGCACGTTCACTATAAGTAGTACTCGTCCAGTCATCCTCGGCCGACGCAGCAAGCGTGAACGGCCGGGCGTCCAGCGTCCGGTCATCACGAAGCGCCCCCATCATTTCGCGGTATGTCCGAAGCTGCGAGAGCAACATATCGTTGCCCCCTAACCGGCCAAGCCTGTCGTTGTATCGGGCTATATGTACCAACCCAAACGGACTTTCGTGGAGTATCCTTGCCGCACCCGGCCATTGCTCCTCCAGATGGCACAGAGCAGCAAGATTGGTTCGAAGCGCCCAATGCCCGTCAAAACGCCGGTCCCTGCCCCTGCCATCGCGCATCCATTTCATCACCATGTTTTGCGCCGGCAAGCCCAAGCTGCTTAGCGTAGCCAGCGCAACTTTGGTCACTTCTGTGTAGCCTCCCGGCAATAATGTCATTGCTTCAGCTAGCCTCATGCCGCACCAGTATTGGAAAGGATTACCATCGCGTAAGCAGTGTGGAACCGTCTTGCGGATGATATCCGGCAGCGACCGGCCGGTAATCGCGTCTAATAACGCGCTGCTGACAACAAGCCGCCCATGCTCGTCGATAGTCCCCAGAACTCCAGCCAGTGTTTGGGCAATACTCGCACCTAGCTCAGGCTCACCGTCCGTAGCGCTGATACATATATCCTTTAGCTGTTCGGCGCCTTCATCTGTCGCCTCCTCGATGTATTTCCACGCAAGGCTAGCACCATTAACGATGGCTTGCTTATCTTCATCCGTAAGCCCATTGCGTGGAAGCTCCCAATAGCCAGCAACCATACACGCCAGCCGCCGTTCAGGCGTCAGTAGCGTACCGTCAAGCTGCTCGCTCATAAGGGTAGTATTTTAGAATAAAAAAACTCTTTTATCAAATGTCCTTTGAAATTGAGGACTTATTTAGTATAATTACATCTGTTACGCACTACTTAATGGTAGGAGAGCCGGGCAAAGCTTCTATGTTACCGGCTCGTTAAAGGAGAATCTCGATGGCAAAAGCTATCAAAGCACGGCTCAAAATGAAAATCCAA
Source organism: uncultured Candidatus Saccharibacteria bacterium (assembly GCA_964527385.1). GTDB lineage: Bacteria > Patescibacteriota > Saccharimonadia > Saccharimonadales > UBA4665 > JANWHZ01. The sequence goes on from CAZGPZ010000024.1 coordinate 1,361, forward strand.
GGCGGGCGCGCCAGCGCGGCGCCGCCAGTCGGTAGCACGCTCGGTCAGTACGGCGTGAACATGATGGACTTCGTCAGCGCTTTCAACGAGCAGACGAAAGACATGCAAGGCCAAATGATTACCGCCCATATTAACGTATATGAAGACCGGACGATGGATTTCACCGTCGTCGGACTGCCAACTGACGACCGCATCCGCGCGGCGCTTGGCATTGACAAAGGTTCTGGCCGTCCAAACAGCGAGAAAGTCAGCAAGAAACTGACCGACGCTCAGCTAACCAAAATCGCCGAAGAAAAAGCAGCCGACATGAATACCGACGACGTTGCCGCCGTCAAGAAAATGGTCGCTGGTACCGCCCGCAGCATGGGCGTTGAAATCGAACAATAAATTAAATTTGTGGGAGCCGAATAGGCGCTCGTACCACGAAGGGGAATGATCATGGCAAAGAAGAAAACTGACGTTGTCGATGAGACCGTCATCGAAGAAGTTACTGTCCCTACCGAAGAAGCTGTTGAGGCTACTGAGGTAGTAGAAGAAAAAATCACGAAAGCCGGCAAGCGCAGCGCAAAAGCGCAGCGCGAAGAATCCGAGAAAGAAGCCAAAGAGGAGCGCAAAGCGCACCACGCCGAGGCAGAGACCGAAGAGGGCTCAAAACCCAAGCAGCATGCCAATCCGACCCGCCCGCGTATAGAGCGCCAGGGAAAGAAGTTCCGTGAAGCCGCTACTAAGGTCGAAAAGGGCAAGGCATACTCGCCAAACGAAGCGCTTGCACTCGCCGTTGCGACCAGCCCGGCCAAGTTCGACGCCACTGTCGAACTGCACGTCAACCTGAACGTTGACCCGAAAGTCGCCGACCAAAACGTCCGCGACAATCTCGTCCTGCCAGCTGGAACGGGCAAATCGGTTCGCATCGCGGTCTTCGCCGATGACAAGGTCGATGGCGCTGACATAACCGGTGTCACGCCTATCACCGCTGCGCTCGAGAAGGGCACAATAGACTTCGACATCCTGATCGCCACGCCGGCAAACATGCCGAAGCTTGGCAAATACGCCCGCATGCTTGGCCCGCGCGGCCTGATGCCGAACCCAAAGAGCGGCACCGTCACAACTGACGTCGCCAGAGCGGTCGCCGAAGCCAAAGCCGGTCGCGTCGAATACCGCGTCGACAGCACAGGCATCGTCCACCTCGGCATTGGCAAAGTCTCGTTCGGCGCTGACAAATTGGCGCAGAATTTCAATGCGGTCGTCGCATCTATCAAGGCAGCCAAGCCGGCAAGCGTCAAGAGCGGTTATATCAAGTCCGCTCATTTGTCGACGACGATGGGCCCAGGCATCACACTCGCTACGAGTGAGCTATAGGAAAACCACAGGATATACCGTGCCCAATAGCACTGCCATTCATATGCCTGAGGCTCCACGCAGTCCTGGCGGCGCGATCGAAAGCGAACTGCTGCCTTTCTACCAGAACCACCTTTCGCCCGTCGTCGCTAAGCGCGGCATACCGTTCTGCAGCATGCTCGGCCATATCGTCAACCAATGTGTCGCCAATCGAGACATCTTGCCGGTAGCAGACCTGCACAGCCGGTATCACGTCGATGACGCAAACCTTGCCCAGTGGCTTGAAAACAGCGGGCTTGGCATAGATGATTTCCCCGCGCATACATATTTTCAAGTAACTGGTATCGACGACGGTTGCCGTGTGACAGTCACTCGCCCGGTCGAAGTTTCCCCTGGCCACTTCGAAGACGTCACGCGCCAGATCTGGCCGCCAACTGTAGAAACCGAATCTGGCTTGGAACAACCATCACGAATCGCAGTGCTTGGTACTTTGTTGCGCGTATGATTGGTAAATGATACCTCGCTTAACGGCCGCTTCTGGACGTTAAACTGTAATTTGCACAGTATAATACTCACGACAAGGAGTTAGGTTATGAGTACGACACCACCCGAGACTGACCAGCAACCAGAAGCTCAATTGGAAGATTTTGGTCGTTTTGTGACCCACTATATTGCCGACTTGATCAACAATCATGTCTTTCGTCCTGGCGTACCCAAGCCCGTTGGTGAGGTATCAGCGTTTGACCACCAGGCTGCCGTGCTCGATTGGCTTATAGGCTGGCAACGTATTGCGCCCGAAGCATTGGACAAGGCGCTGCCGGGAATAACTGAATTATCCAGCGACGAAAGTGGAAACCCGACCGGCAAGCTCGCAGAGGTTGCGGATGAAATCCAAGCCGAGCGGCCGCCTGGCATTTTCCCCGTCATAGCCTTGTTTGTCGAGCGGCATGAGGGAGCAACACGCCTGAAACGGCCCATTCCTGGCAAGGAAGAAGATTCTGAAATACTATGGTGGGCGCGTGGCGGGGACGCACCCCTGGGTCCAGCTGAAACAATAGAGACCGACGCACCTAGCGGCGAGCCAGGCATGACAGAGGCGCCGGAAACAGCGCTGCCTGCACCGCTAGTCACAGACGAAACCGATATGCCCCAACTAGCTGCAACACCTGGCTGGAAGAAAGCAATCCGGCACATAGTAAAGATGCTACCCAATCTAGCCCGAGGCTTAGGCTGGCCGGACAGTAATCGTTAAGGTTTTGGCCGTTTGTCTAGTCATACGTTAGGGGTAAACGCTTGCCAGTTAAACTTTAGCTCCATATGGTGGACATATACGCTACTTGGTGCTATTGTTCGTTGATGAGGATCATGGGAGAGACACTTCCGAGCCAACCGCAAAACGAAAGCCAAGCGGCGACAAGTTTTCTCGTGGGCGAGCTCATTTTGTACATGCTTAAAAGAAGCACGAGCGGGCCTGCGCCCCGTGGCCAAGGCCACGTGACCGAATGGGAAATTGACCAACTACTCGGTCTCAAGCCTTTCGCTGACGACCTCACACATTCGGTTGAAGATGCCTTCATCCGGGGTGAAATCCCTGGCGACATCGGACGGATTGGCGGACAGTTTGACCCCTATCTGGCAGCAGCAGCAAACAACCGGGTAGCCTTGCGGTCTTTCCCTGATGGTACCTACGTGCACTTCGATCGCACCGCGCAAGGCGAGATGGTAGTAACAGGATTCAAGCCAAGCAAAACTGGCAAGCCCGTCCACCAACATCTTTGGCCGCCGATAGAAGACGTGGACACGCAACCTTTGCCAAGTGTATCCGTGCAAGATACGGAAATCCTGAGCACCGTCAGCTCTGACAGTCACTTGCACGGGCTGCTCAAAACTGTCTTAGGACTCCTGCGCGGCCAAGGGCCAAACGCAACCTAGTATTGCACTAGTAGTAGTTTTTACACTTGCACGTTACGCTTCTTATTGCATAGAATGGTACTGAACAGGAGGGAGCTTTGGGGGTTTATAGCAATACGCAGATCCGTGCAGCAATCGATGATGGGCATATTGTGTGTACGCCATTCAACCCGAAACATGTCAGCCACGCCAGCCTCGACGTGACGCTCGGTTATAACTACTATCGGATCGAAAAAATGAATGAACGGACGATCTACAATCCGTTCGACCGCGAGGAAGTGGAGCGTTATTTTGATGGCCCGTATACGGCGATGCCGCACGGCCAATGGTGCGCGCTGAATGGCTTTAAGCCGTTTAATAATATACCGCTCGACCATCCGGTCATCTCGCTCAAACCAGGCGAGCGCATCCTGGCGCACACGCACGAATTTTTCGGCATCCTGCCGCCAGGCGCATGCGAAGTCCGCAGCCGCTCCAGCTGGGCGCGCAACGGCATCGCGACGTGCTTCGACGCCGGCTGGATCGACCCCGGCTACACAAACCGCCTGACCCTTGAGGTGTTTAACTTGAATGCGCGCGAAACAATATTATTGCCTGTTGGCGAGCGCATAGCCCAGATCGTTTTCCATGAAACCGGCGAAGTGGAAGGTAATTACAGCACCGGCCGTGACAGCGGCTTCAGCGGCAAATACCAGGGCGGCATGGACATGGATTTGGTCGTCAAAACATGGTCGCCCGATATGATGCTGCCGCAAGCGTACCGCGACGCACGAACGTTGCCGCCAAAAATTGAAGGCTTGGCATATGACTAGAGGTATGTACATCGTGCTCGAAGGCCCGCAAGGCGTCGGCAAAACAACGCAGATTACTGAGCTGACCCGACGGCTGCGTGCGGCTGGCTTGCCGGTACGGACCCTGCGCGAGCCCGACAGCCAGAGCGACCTGACGGCTCGTGCCATCCGGCAATTGACCCAGGACCCGCGCTACCCGATGAACACCAACACCGAGGTACTCTTGTACAATGCCGCCCGCTCGCAATCACTGCAAGTGATCAAGAAAAGCGTCGAGCAAGGCATCGTGTGCGTGGTCGACCGCAACTACCTGACGACGCTTGCCATACAGTATTATGGCCGTGGCGACGTGCCGGATTACGAGACTATTAACCGCATTATTGCATTCGCTGTCAACGGTGTTGAACCCGACCTCTGCATCGTCATGGACGCGCCCGTGCAGGACCTGATGGCGCGCATGCAGCACCGGCAAGCCGGCGAACGGTTCGACAATCTCGCCGCCGAATTCCTGGAACGGGTCCGGGCGGGATATTTGTGGGAGGCGAAGCAGCGTGGGCTTCCCGTTGTATTCGCGACCGGCGATGCCATGCAAGTCGCGGATGAAATTTGGAAACATGCCAGCAAAGCTCTAGCAATCCGCCAAGATACATCTGTTACGGAACCGGTGTCGTCAGTAAAAGAAATCATCGAGAAGCGTTATCCAGCAGCTGCATCGACCGCGCAGGCGGCTACAACTGAAACGCCAGCAAAAGAAGACCGGACGGGCGAAGTCTACCTGACCAAGTCTGGTGGTAACTACCGCATGACGGATGCCGGCAAAGCCTATTTGGAGTCCGCAGTGACCGATGTATCGGGCAATGTGTACGCCTTCACCGACAAGCTAGGCCCGGTAACGGCAGCGGCCGCGATGGCGCGCTTGAGCCGCCGTGGCGACGATATGCGCATCACCATCCTCGACGAATTTACACATGGCATGGACAAAGACTCCAAGCTTCTGAAGCGCATCATAACTGCTTATGGCGATGATTCCGTACAGCAGCTAGCGGGCATGCATTTGGTCGTCGAAAAGGCGTCGAACCTACTGACCAAGAAACTTGAATGGGGACGATTAGCGGCATACCTTGAGCAGTCGACGCGCTATATCTATTACGACCAGAAAGACGAGAACGGGCGCTTTAAATACCACATTCCCGAAGACCTCGACGAGGGCACCAAACAGCAATACATCCGCACGATGGACCAAATTTTTGGTCGTTATTCGAGCATGGTCCATGACTTGACGGCATATGTCCAAAACGGGTCAGCCACGCCGGCACCAGAACGTGACGGCGCCTGGCGCAGCGCCACCAAGGCCCAGGCATGTGATGCCATCCGCGGCGTGCTACCGGTCGCCACTGAGTCGACGGTCGGCATATTCGCCTCGGGACAAGCGATTGAAAGCCTTATCATGCACCTTTTGAGCGACACATTGCCCGAAGCGCGGGCTGCTGGGCAAGCGGTGTTGGACCAAGCCCGCAAGGTCATGCCGATGTTCCTGGAGCGCGCCGACAAGCCCGACCGGGGCGGGGCGGCAATCGCGTACCGCGCTAACACCCGCGCGGCGGTGAAAGCACTCGCCGAAGCGCATTTGCCCTCAAACCACGCTGGCGAAGCCGAACCGGTGACACTGGTTGACTACTGGCCGCGCAACGAATTGGATATTGTCGCCGACATGCTCTACGAATTTTCCAGCCAACCCCTGGAGCGCATCCGTGAAGCGACCAATGCCTGGTCCTACGAACGCAAAGCAGAGGTGCTGAGGGCATATATGGGAGAACGGCTCAACCGTCGCCATCGGCCAGGGCGGGCGCTGGAGAAAATCCACTACAACTGGGACATTGTCTGCGACTATGGCGCTTTCCGTGACCTGCAGCGGCACCGCATGGTAGATGATTTAGAATGGCAGTCCTTGACGCCGCGCTACGGCTACGACATACCCAAACTTGTCGAAGATGCCGGCTTGGCCGAAGATTATGAGCGCTGCTTCGAACTCAGCCTGGAGTTATACAGCCTGCTCCAGAAAGCCGGCTACACCGAAGAAGCACAATACGCCACATTGCTCGGGCACCGCATGCGTTGGAAAATATCCTACAATGCTCGTGAAGCATTCCACTTGCACGAGCTGCGGACCAGCCCGCAGGGACATCCAAACTACCGCAAGCTGGTTCTTGCCATGCACGAGCGCTTGGCCGAAGTCCATCCGCTCATCGCCGAAAGCATGCGCTTCGTCAACCAAGACGAAGACGCCGAACTGACCCGCCTGGCCGCCGAGCGCTATACGCAATACAAACTAGAGCAGTTAGGCTAGTCACTGACGATAAAACAGGGTGATGCCATCATAAACACCGACCGCCTGTCGTCGCGCTATTCGGTTTCCAGGACGTCACGAAGCGCTTCCGGGACTGGAGCCCTAACGAGCAAACCCTGTTTTTCGAGGCCAGCAAGATAATCCAAGACGCGCAGCGCATCACTTGAGGGCACGGCCTCTGGTTTCGTTTTGCCGCCGTCGAGTACTGTAAACGGGCCAACCGGGCTGTGGTCATCATACCTTAACTCCTCCATGAGGTCCCCGTCCCGCCGATAGAGCGAAACAGCATGCACCGTCCATATGCTTCCGTCCTGCAGCTCATACCCCATGACACGATAATGTACGCCGGCAAGATGGTGGCTGCTGCCGGGAAGAGGAATGTCACCAGCCAAGTAGCGCTCTCGTTCCAGCCCTTCTTCTGCGTTATAATCAGGCGTTTGCGCGCCCCATTCTATCCTCGACTGGAAATCCCGCGCGTCTTGTGGCAACCCCATTTTCTCTGGACCGTCAGCCATAACACTCCTGTCATAATTAATATGTATGTTATACGTTGGTTCAATGTATTGGTCAATACCCGGCAAAACGACACAGCGTATTGACGCCCCCAACAGATACCGCTATAATAGTAACCAAGTTGCCAAAGACAGCGACGGGAGAAATCCTTGATTATGTCGCCGAGGTACAAACACTCTTTTATGAGTATGTACGCCTTTGGAAGCAAAGGCGTTTTGTTTGGCAACAGTATCCGGAAAAGGTCGATGCCGGGTATGCATTACTCACTAACAGGAGTAAACGAATGGCACTTACAAAAGCAAAGAAAAATGAAGTTATCGCTGATATAGCCGGCTTGTTGGCATCGTCCAAAATGACGGTTGTCGCGGCGTACCCGCACACTACAGTGAAAGCGATGCAGAGCTTGCGCAAAGCTGCCCGCGGCAACGGCACGACGGTGCGCGTCGTCAAGAACCGCTTGGTCATCAAAGCGATCGAGCAGAACGAGTCGCTTAAGGGCACAGATACCAGCACGCTGAACGGCCAGCTGATGTACGCGTTCAACAGCGAAGACGAGGTCGCCCCGGCCCAAACGCTCGCCGATTTCATGAAGACCAACCCAACGCTCGAATTTGTCGGCGCTATCAGCGCGGAAGGCAAATTCCTGGATGGCAACGAGGTCAAAGCACTTGCGGCATTGCCTGGCAAGGACCAGCTTATCGCCCAAGTCGTAGCAATGTTGCAATCGCCGTTGCACAACGTCACAAACGCCCTATCCGGTAACCTGCACGCGCTGCTCGACGGCGTCGCCGACAAAGCCGCAGCCTAAGGGCGCAAGAATTGAGATTAGTGACCAACGATGAGCAAAAACTTCTCTAATTCCTAATCTCAAATCGTTAATCATAATTTTAAGGAGTTTGAAATGGCAGATATCAAGAAACTGGCAGAAGAGCTGACAAAGCTGACTGTCCTCGAAGTAAATGAACTGAAAACTATCCTCAAAGACGAATACGGCATTGAGCCAGCTGCAGCAGCTGTTGCTGTCGCTGCTGGCCCAGCCGCTGGCGCTGCACCTGCAGAAGAAGCCAAGGCTGAATACGACGTCGTCCTGAAGGACGCTGGCGCTCAGAAAGTTGCTGTCATCAAGGCCGTCAAGGACTTGACACAACTCGGCCTCGGTGAGGCTAAGGCGCTCGTTGATGGCGCTCCAAAGACCATCCTTGAAAAGGCAAAGAAAGAAGACGCAGAGAAAGCAAAGGCAGCCCTAGAAGCCGCTGGCGCTACTGTCGAACTGGCGTAGTAATTTACGATTTACGCTGCACTAAACCCTCGCGTTGTTTCTATCGCGAGGGTTTTTGCTTTGCAGGTTATTCCGGCAATTCTGCAGCCAACTCGGGAAGGAAATGCTGGTATAAAAAGTCCCATCCCTCTTCCGCATACAGCGCCGCGAACGGTGGCAACTGGTCATTGGCGCCCGGCTGGTCCCGGATGGCTGCAAGATTCGATATGGACCCTACAGTCCGCGCAATATCATTATGTGCCTGGTCTACTGCAATGACGGCCGACCTCAACCGCTCGTTGTATCGCTGCTCGCTGATATCACCCCTGTCAAACTCCATCGACAATACGGTCATAAGACCGATTGCTCGGTTGAGTGCACGATGGCGTAGTTCCAACACACGGTGGGCACCCAAAATTGCAAGCTCGAATGGATCTGTACCGAGCTCCTCTATCAAGTAAACGAGCTTATCAGCGTTTGCCGCGCGCTCACAGTATTCTTTGTACGGTCGTCGCAAACCAAAACTCATTTCACCCCTCATCGGATATGTTTGGTGATAGTATAACACGCCAGTTATCCACAGCTCGGCAAAGTATTTTGACTTGGTAAACCAAACATGATAGGTTTAGGGAGAAGAGTGTGGTGAAACAAAAGACCTGTGGGGAATTGGGGAAAATATGTCAGATATACCAGAAAAACAAATCAAACGGTTACGCGCGTTGATCCAAGAAGCCGAAACGAGCCTTGCGGCTGCGACCGAGCTACTGATTGGCTTGGTTGGCGACGACAAAAAAGTCGCGCCGCTAGTCCGCGACGAAAACCTCGGCAAAGTCATCGAAGGTGTATTTGACGGCCAAAACATGGTCGGCAGCGATGGCAAGATATACCCCGTCCCGGCGAATTATGCTTCCAAATCCAAGCTTGTCCAAGGCGACATCCTCAAGCTGACCATTGCCGATGACGGCAGTTTCCTCTACAAACAGATCGGCCCGATCCCGCGCAAGCAAGTTGTCGGGACGCTCAAGCTGGAAAATGGCCATTATTTCGTAGAGGTCGGCACCCGCGCTTTCCGCGTTCTGCTCGCTAGCGTCACGTATTTCAAGGCTAAGCCGGGCGACCAAGTCAGTGCCAACGTTCCCGAAGACGATAGCGCCGCCGAGTGGGCCGCCCTTGAAGCCGCCCTCTAGGCTATATGCCACCTATATTTATTCGCCTTAAATATCAGTTTTTCGTGTGGGCTGTTTTGGTCGTGATCGGCGTTCCAGTGATTTTTATATTCCTGCAGCCTTTGCAGGAATATCCGAGCGCCGTTGATAAGGCAAATAATCCTAAACACTTCATCTCTAAATTTTGCACTGGCCAATATATGTTTGTCGACGAAGTACCATTTACCCAGTCCAGTTTTCACATGTTAAAAAACGAGTATGGCAAATATCTGGCTGCCAAACGTAATTATGACGAGTTTGCTAGGTATTTCGCATGTGAAAGCTTGACGGTAAAACTATTCCTGTGATTCGCTGATGTTTGCTAATAGCACAACGGACACAAGCCTAACCAACGTCGTATAATGTCAATAAATGGGGAAGGCGTTATACCGGAAATACCGTTCGAAGTCACTTGACGAGGTCGTCGGGCAAGAACACATCACCGACACGTTGCGGCGCGCGATCAAATCGGGGCGGGTCAGCCACGCATATTTGTTTACGGGGCCGCGCGGCGTCGGCAAGACATCTATCGCACGCATCCTGGCGCACGAGCTGAACGGCGTGGAATATACGGGCGAGGACAACCATCTCGACATCATCGAGATCGACGCGGCGAGCAATGGCGGCGTCGAAGAAATCCGCGACCTAAGGGAGAAAGTCTACATCGCGCCGAGCAACGGCAAATACAAAGTGTACATTATCGACGAGGTCCACATGATGACCACGGCCGCGTTCAACGCACTCCTCAAAACATTAGAGGAGCCGCCAGCGCACGCGGTATTTATTCTTGCAACGACAGAGGCACACAAATTGCCGGCGACAATCGTCAGCCGCACCCAGCGTTTCGCGTTCAAGCCAATCGAGAAAAGCAAAGTCATTGCCCATCTGCGCCATATAGCCACTGAAGAGAAGATTGATATCACCGATGATGCCCTGGAGCTCATCGCCGAGCACGGCGAAGGATCATTCCGTGACAGTATCGGCATGCTCGACCAGGCAGGCAGCGCCGGCAAGCCGGTCAACCGGGACGACATCGAGCAGCTTCTTGGCATCCCGCCGGCGTCAGGAACAAGCTCTATTATCCGGCTCGTCGCCGCGCACGATTCGGCCCAGCTCACCCAGCTGCTCATTTCGCTCCGGCAGGACGGCTACCAGGCCGCGGGCGTCGCCAAACGGCTTGCCCAGGAACTCCGCAGCCAGCTCATATCCGGCAAAACATTGCTTAGCCAAAGCCAAATTATCGCCATTCTCGCCAAACTGATCGATGTGCCAGCGTCGCACAACCCTGACCAATTGCTCGAGCTCGTGCTGCTTGAAGCGGCGCTTGGTCCGCCCCCGCCGGTAGCGGCGCAACCCTCGCCGCCGGTACTGGCTGCCAGCACGCAACCGGTCACCGTACTCCCGGCACGTCCTGACCCAGCCATAGCCGTGCCGCCCACGCAGGAGCCACCCAAACAAGCAGTGCAACCAAACCCAAGCGCCCTAAGCGAAGATGAGCAACCAACTACCGGCATGATTGGCGCGCAGGAGTGGCAATTGCTCTTGGACGCGCTGAAAAAACAGTACAACACCTTGTATGGGATTATCCGCATGGCCAAGCCAGACTTCACGCCCGGCCGGGTGACGTTGACCTTCGGCTTTGCATTTCACCAAAAACGCGCCAATGATGCCAAGAACAAAAAGATCTTATCGTCCATCCTGGAAGAGAAAACCGGGCAGCGCCTAGCTATCGAATGCAAATACGACAAGACCGTAACACCGCCAGCACCAGCTATCAGCCCCGCCGCGGCGCCTTCGCCCGCCAGTGCCAATCATGCGCTTGGCGCCATTAACGACGTTTTCGGCGGCGGGGAAGTCTTACCGTCGTAGACGAAACAAGATCATCACCTTTCCGTTCAGGGTAAAACATCGTACTATAGAGGGACATGGCTGGAGCGCAGGACAAAGTGGATTTGCCGTATGACAACGACGCAGAGGCGAGCGTGCTTGGCGCGGTGCTGATCGACAACGACGCGGTCGTCAAAATATCAGATAAACTCGATCCCGAAGATTTCTACGACACGCGCCACCAGCATATTTACCGGGCTATTAAAGCGCTCTACGACGACCGCAAAGCCATAGATGTATTAACCCTGTCCAACCAACTAAAAGCCATGAAGCTGCTCGATGCCGTTGGCGGCCCGGCATACCTGACCGAGCTGACCAACTTCGTGCCGACGGCATCGCACGTTGAAAGTTATGCCGATTTAGTGGCGGAAAAATCCGTCCGGCGGCGCCTCATGCAGATCAACAAAGAACTGTCCGCGCTCGCCCAGGATGAGACCAAAAAGCTAAAGGACTTGATCGAGTTCAGCGAAATGGAACTGATGCAAGTCGGCCAGAAGCAGATCAAGCAGAATATTGTCAGCTTGGAATCTATCTTGGAGGAGAGTTTCGAGCGCCTCGACGCGCTCCACCGCGACAAGAAAAAACTGCGTGGCATTCCGACCGGCTTCAAGGACCTGGACGACATGTTGGCAGGATTGCAACGGTCAGACCTCTTCGTCCTGGCTGCGCGCCCGAGTATGGGAAAGACCGCGCTTTCGCTGAACTTGGCGCACAATGTCGCCGTCCAGTCGAAAGAAACAGTCTTGATTTTCAGCTTGGAAATGAGCAAAGACCAGCTCGTCGACCGCCTGCTGTCCATGGAATCAGGTGTTGACGCCTGGGCGCTGCGCACGGGCAACTTGACTGACGCTGACTTTGAAAAAATTGCCCAGGCCATGGGCACTCTGTCCGAAGCGCCCATATACATCGACGACACGCCGGGCATCACGGTCGGCGACCTGCGCACCAAAGCGCGGCGCGAGGCGCACCAACGCCCGCTCGGGCTTATTATCGTCGATTACATGCAGCTCATGAGCGGCGGCGGGCGCTACAACGACGGGAACCGCGTGCAGGAAATCTCAGAAATTTCGCGGGGCCTGAAGGGCGTCGCGCGCGAGTTGAACGTGCCGCTTGTGGCACTCAGCCAGCTCAGCCGCTCGGTCGAAAGCCGGCCAGACAAGATCCCGCAATTATCCGACCTTCGCGAATCCGGCGCCATCGAGCAGGACGCCGATGTTGTGGCATTCATCTTCCGCGAGGAGTACTACAACCCCGAAACGGAACGCAAACACATCACGGATATTTTAATCAAAAAACACCGTAACGGCCCCACCGGCGGCGTAGAATTGTATTTTGAGAACGACAAACAACGGTACCGGTCGTTAGCCAAGCGGAAAGACGGCGACCCTTTCGCCTAAAGCCCGGCAAAATGCTAAAATAAGCCGTGAGTACGATGAAAAAAACCCGCAAACTCGTTGCCGCCTACGGGCGCAAGTACGGACCGTTATTCTTGGCCGAAGCCATCGTTGCCGGCTTGCTGGCCGTAAAGCTCGGCTCATTGCCACGCTCGCTTGGCCCAGCCGAGCAGTTGTGGTCGGCGAACAGCGCGAACATACATGTTATTTTTGCGCATCCGACGGACCTGATTTACAAATTGCTCGTCTTGGCCGCACACCAGTTTGCCAGTGACAACGTGCTGGTCGCGCTCCGCATGCCGAATGTCGTGCTTGGCATGGTTGCCATTGCGTTGTTTGGTTATATCCTGCACCGTTGGTACGGAAACCGCAGCACAGTGATCGGATTCTGCCTGCTGGCAACCACCGCGTGGTTCCTGCATGCAGGCCGGCTTGTTGGTCCGGGAATGGAATACATTGTCGCCATAAACGCGATTTTGGCGCTTCACATCGCATTGCAAGACCACGAAGAAAGCACACCCATGTTATTTGCATGGCTTGTTTCGCTCGCGCTGCTCATTACAGTGCCAGGTATTATTTGGCTTGTTGCCGTTAGTATTGGCCTGCATTGGCGCTCCATTGCACACGCCTGGCTACACATACAGCACTTGTGGGTACACATTGTTTGGACCGCGCTGGCCGGCTGCGCTG
>CAZGPZ010000025.1:0-14006 GCA_964527385.1 uncultured Candidatus Saccharibacteria bacterium
CACCTGCGCCGCCAACGCCAACTACTTTAATCCTTGCAAACGTTTCGACTGCTGGTTCTACTGCTTGCGGCATGCGCTTCCCCTCTGCACCGTCAATAAATGTGTACTTATAGTATACGCTACCCTATAGGGTAGTTCAATAAACTTGCACGGTTACATGCAGCTAGCGTATTTATTGTATACAAGTGGCTCAACGCAGGCGCAAACGGCGCGTAAGGTCGTCGACGAACTGCAACGCACCACGTGAGGATTTGAGGTCATGCGATGGTTGTTCGGGCAATAGCAACATATCAAGCAGCATGAGACCGACAGCAGTCGAATACGTCACGTCTTCAACAGCTTCAACTAATCCTGAGATTGGCTGGAGCTGACCTACCCTGGCCGCCAATTGAAGTTTATCTTTAGCGAAATCAGCAATACCGGGAAGTTTCGCTGTCCCGCCGGTCAAAACTACGCCCCCGGGCAACTTGCGGGCGCGCCGTATCCTATGCAATTCGCGGTCGACGTATTCAAAAAGCTCATCAACACGCGCTTCAGTAATCATAGTAATATCATCCATGGGGAATGTATGATGTGCATTGCCGATTGTTATCATAGCGGTTGCACGCTTGTTGTCGCCCAGCCGCGCATGTTCAATCTTTACCCTCTCGGCTATATCCAAGTCGGTCCGAAGGCCAATCGCTAGATCATTCGTGATGTGCATTCCCCCCATAGCGATAACGGCAACATGCTGGACTTCGCCATCTTCTACGACAATAAGGTTCGTCGTACCTGCGCCTATATCGAGCAAGACAGTGCCCGCCTCCTTTTGCTGCCTGTTCATGACGGCTTCAGCGGCTGCAAGCCCGGAAACAGTGTGGTGGCTAGGCGAGACACCAGCCTTTTCAAGAGCTAAGTCCAAATTACGTATGTTCGGGCTCGAAGCGGTTACGATATGCGCGTCGACTTCCAGGCGTACACCATGCATCCCAACCGGGTCTTTGATGTTGCGTTGGCCGTCGAGGCTGTAATTCTTTGCAAAAAATTGGACGATCTCACGGTTAGGAGGAAAATTGACCACCGTAGCCGCTTCTTCAACGCGCAAGCGGTCATTTTGTGTAATCTCACTATTCGCAGCGCTTATAGCGATAACACCCTTGGAGTCTATCCCGTTAACATGCATGCCGTTAATGTTAGTTGTCGCATGCTCAATATGGATACCTGCTATCCGTTCTGCTTCCGTTAATGCCTTGGCCACTGCTTCGGCGACATCGTCGATATGAGCGACAACGCCTTTGCGCATGCCAATATTTAACGCTGAACCGTGACCAATGACAGATAATTTTCCAGTGCCGCCCGGGTCAACCATCCCAACCACACAACGAACAGTACTCGTTCCAATATCTAGTCCAACAAAATGGTTACCGGGCGATTCGCGCATCTCCAGGGTAGTATACTGCTTATTCTTCTCTTATAGCAAGGCTGAATACATTTACTGCGTCAGTATTTCAGCGCCGTCATGTGTAATGAGTACGGTATGTTCAAAATGGGCAGCGTATGAACCATCAGCCGAACGGATCGTCCAACCATCATCGGCAAGCGAAATGGCGCTAGTTCCAAGCGTTACCATCGGTTCAATAGCGATTGTCATGCCCTTTTCTAACATAGCTCCGGTTCCGCGTTTTCCATAATTAGGCACGTTCGGCTCCTCCCAGAGTTGGTGGCCCACGCCATGGCCGACTAACTCCTTAGGAATACCATAGCTGCCGCTTTTGCGGATGTATGATTCTATTGCAGAACCGATATCGCCCGTATGAATTTTATCGTGGACGACATTAATGCCAACATCCAGTGAGCGCTTTGTTACATCGAGCAACCGCTGGTATTTTGGTTCAATCCTGCCAACACCGACACTGATTGCACTATCAGTGATCATCCCGTCATATTTGACCCCAAAGTCCAAACCGACAATGTCGCCATCATGCAGTATACGTTTCGGGCTTGGAATACCATGAACGATCTCGTCGTCAATAGATATGCAGATTACGTCAGGAAATCCCTCATGACCCAGGAATGGTGCCGAACCGCCGAGAGCCTTCAACTCACGCGCTGCAACATCAGCCAGTTCTTTGGTCGATATCCCCGGTGTGACGTGCCGCGCAACCACTCTTAAGACTGCCGCGAGTATCTTGCCGCTCTCTCGTATGGCATCGATCTCAGCGGGAGTCTTAACTATGGTACGCATCAGGCGATCACTTTACCAATTCGTTCTTCAACAACTTCTGGTGAAGCAAACCCGTCAATTTCGTAAATCGGCAAATTTTCTTGACGGTAGAAAGTCAATAATGGCTCAATCTGGCTCTCATAGACAGCAAGCCGACGCTCAATGGCCTCAGGTGTGTCATCGCTACGCCCGCGGGCAGCGAAGCGCTTCATGAGCTCTTCCTTGGGCACGTTAAGTTTCAGAATAAAATCCAGCTTGAGCCCATGTCTGCTCAACGCTTCCTTAAGCGACTCCGCCTGAGTGACAAAACGAGGATAGCCATCCAGCACCACTTGTTCGCCTGTTGTAACCTGGGATAGAATATCGTCAACCAGCCGCGCCATTACAGTATCATCAATCATGATTCCAGCATCTAATAACGCGCGGATTTCTGGATCGTTTGTATTACGTAATATGTCGCCGGTAGAAAATATCCTCCAACCGTAGCGATCATGGAGGCGCTTTGCCTGCTCGCCCTTGCCGGCGCCCTGTGGCCCAAATATAAGTATCATTCTATAGCCTCCAGCGCTTGCTTTGTCAGCCGCGCAATCAGCGCGCCGTCGGCTGCGCCGCCAGCTTCTTGTTTCACGCGCCCAATTACCACTCCCATACCAGACGGTCCGTGTACGCCTAATTCTTTGATTGCCTTGTCTACCAGTGCGGCAACTTCGGCTTCGGCAAGCTGCTTGGGCAAGTAGCGTTCAATCACCGCCTTTTCAGCAAGCTCTGACTCGGCGCGGTCATCCCTTCCCCCTTTATGGTATAAGTCCGCGCTCTCTTGGCGCTTCTTGGCTTCCTTCTGGAACACGGCGACAATCTCAGCGTCAGCCATAGCGTGGTCACGGCTATTGCTGGCAATCTTGGCATACAGAAGCGAACTCTTGAGTCCCCTCAGCGTCGTCGCTAGTGTTTTGTCACCAGCAAGCAAGGCCGTCTTGAGGTCTTGGTTGATCTTTTCCTCCAGCATGGCGCTGACTCCTAAGTTACTTCTGGCCGAGCTTGATGCGTTTTGCTTTCGCGGCTTTTTGTTCTTGCCGCAAAATTGCTTTGGTGCGGCGATCCCGCTTACTTTTGGCTTTTTCAAAATATTGACCGCGTTTGACCGCTGCAACAACACCCGATTGCTGTACTTTGCGGCTAAAACGCCTTAGTAAGTTCTCGGTCGACTCCCTGGAGTCTTTTCGGTTTACTTGTATCATCCCTGTTATTGTATCCTATAAAACGTTGGTTTGGCAAGCAACTTCAAGAGGCTACAATTTTTTTATGATTCGTGCGTTGTGATTTCAGCACGATGCTCTGTAATTCTTTGAAAATCGGGAACTGCTTATTCGTATAGTAGACTTTTGTATTAGCCTGCTTCTCTGAGATCAAAAAACCAACCTTTTCCAACCTTTTCAGTTCGCGTTGTATGTTGCCGGCATCTTCTTTGATGAGTTTCGCCAAACCCCGGACGTGTGTTTTAAAATCAGGATACTTCGCATAAATTACAATGATTTTACGTCGTACTCTTGATGTAATAAATATGTCAAGCATAGGTTAATTGTCTCCTTTAGCACAACATTACGCTGTGCCCAAGCCTCACCTGGTTACTACTAATAGTACTGCCTTACGCCGATTACTGCAAGATACCAGGCCACGGTATACTAGTATATGTTATGAGGAACGGGATATTTTACTACTTAGTTTGGGTCAGGTCTGAGCAATACCGTAGCAACGAACCGCTAACGTATTCGTCAGGCTTACGTCTTGCTACAGGATCTGTTGTTGAGGTGCCGCTTCGGAGCAAACAAGTCCTAGGCATCGTTCTCCAGAGTACCACCAAACCTCGATTTCCGACCAAAGACATCTCTAGGGCACCCGCACTGCCACCTTTGCCTGGCAATAGTATACGGCTTGCTGAATGGGTTCAAAAATTTTACGCCGCCCCCATTGGGGTAATTATGCAGCAGTTCCTGCCACCCCACCTACCTGAGCGGTATACAGAAGCTGAGACAATGGATGATGCCCCACATCAAGCTGCAAGACCGAACGACAAAGCACCGTTAACCGAGCAGCAGCGTGACGCGCTTGCTGCTATTTCTAAACCTGACACTTACTTGCTGCATGGGCGTACCGGAAGTGGTAAAACCCGTATTTACATCGAGTTAGCAAAACGAGCATTTGCTAACCATGGATCATCGATTATATTAGCTCCTGAGATTGGTTTGACATCACACTTAGCGCGAGCATTTGAACACGCTTTTCCGGGGAAGATTGTCGTTCTGCATTCACAATTAACGGCAAAGGAGCGTGCGAGGGTATGGATACGTATTTTACGGTCGCAAGAACCGCTAATAGTCATAGGCGCCCGCTCAGCGTTATTCTCGCCGCTCGGACAGCTCGGCCTAATCGTCGTGGATGAAGAACATGACCAAGCGTACAAGCAAGAACAACCACCGTATTACCATGCGGTACGCGCTGCTTCAAAACTGCGGCAAATCAATGGTTGCACGCTGATTCTAGGCTCGGCAACACCGTCGATACAAGACTACTATCTTGCCCAGGCGACACATAAACCAATCCTACGGCTTGACCAGGTAGCCATCCCATCATCCCATGAGCACAGCGTCGTTCTGGTAGATATGAAAGACCGCTCTTTGTTCAAGCGCTCATCGCATATATCGATTGCCTTGTCACGTGCTATAGAATCGAGCCTTGCAAAAGGCGAGCAATCACTTCTCTACCTTAACCGCCGTGGCACGGCCCGAGTAACCCTTTGTACTGTTTGCGGATGGCAAGCGCTTTGCCCTAATTGCGACTTGCCACTTACATTCCACGGTGATCTTTTTACGCTACAATGCCACGTCTGCGGCTACCACCAACCACAACCAACGGCTTGCCCATCTTGCGGCAACCCCTCAATAGAGTTCCATAGTTTCGGAACGAAGGCTATTGCGCACGAAGTTCAGTTGCTTTTTCCCGAGGCACGGACGCTCAGGATTGACTCTGACAATAGCAAAGCAGAAAGCCTAGAACACCAATTGGAGAGTATAGCATCAGGTTCGGTTGACATCTTGGTTGGTACACAGCTTGTTGCCAAAGGCCTAGACCTACCTCGCCTCAGTACCGTGGGAGTCATTGCTGCGGATACCAGCCTGTTCTTACCCGACTACACTGCAAAAGAGCGTTCATACCAGCTACTCACGCAAGTTATCGGACGGGTTGGACGTGGGCACACATCGAGCAAGATAATTGTGCAGACGTACCAGCCAGAAAGTAAATTAGTACGAGCAGCTTTGCATGACGATTGGAGTAATTTCTACAATGATGAGCTCGACGAGCGCAGGAAATATTCGTTCCCGCCCTTCGTACACCTTCTGAAGATTAGTTGCCGACAGGCCTCTGCAACAAAGGCAGAGCACGCACTAATGCGCTTCAAGTACGAGATTGAATCACAAAGTCTAGGTGTTGGCATTGAAGGCCCAACACCTGCGTTTCATGAAAAAAGGAGCAAACTCTATTGTTGGCAAATCGTTGTCAAGGCTACTGATCGCAATCGCCTGCTAGGTATAGCCAGCCAGTTGCCTAAGGGTTGGAGCTATGATATTGACCCTGTCGATCTTCTTTAACGGTTGGCTCCTATCTGTTCATACGATATACTGTTGCTAATATGACAAAGGACGACGTTATTGTACTTCCCCATCATAACCTCCGAAAGAAGTCGGCAAAAGTCGGCATGATAACTCCAGCAATACTGCAAGTTATAGAGGATATGAAAAGTGCAACCATCAGTTGGGACAAGAGCCGCGAACATGAGGTTGGTGTTGCATTGGCTGCAGTGCAAATAGACCGTCTTTACAAGATCATTATTATCCGTAATAATTACAACGACAAGGAAGATTTAGGTTTTACTGCTTTTATTAATCCGACTATTACAAAGCTCGAAGGCGAGATTGTTGAAGACTTTGAAGGCTGTTTGAGCGTCAAGGACCTGTATGGGAAAGTTCCCCGGCATAATAAGGTGCGTGTGAAGGCGCTCAATGTACATGGGAACGAATTCCGTATTACAGCCGAAGGCTTCCTGGCGCGGATTTTCCAACACGAGATAGACCATAATGAAGGCATATTGTTCATTGACCGCATAAAGGATATGACCGGCTCGTTTTACCAATTGGCTAGTGATGGTAACCTTGTTCCGCTGGACTATGGGAAAGCGATAAAAAATAACAAAGTCCTGTGGGGATAACATGGCGGCACAAAAGCTATCGACCGTATTCTTTGGGAGTGGTCCTGTCGCGCTTGAAAGCCTGAACTTGCTCGCAAATAACTTCGAACTCGAAGCTATTATTACCAAGCCTGCCACACTACAAC
Source organism: uncultured Candidatus Saccharibacteria bacterium (assembly GCA_964527385.1). Classification (GTDB taxonomy): domain Bacteria; phylum Patescibacteriota; class Saccharimonadia; order Saccharimonadales; family UBA4665; genus JANWHZ01. The sequence goes on from CAZGPZ010000025.1 coordinate 6,593, forward strand.
AGATGCATGATGCATTCCCGGAAGTGCCGGTATTTGCCGTGAGCCGGCGCACTGAACTAGACAAACTATGCACGTCGCGCAGATTCACGAGCAAATTAGGGGTTGTGATTGACTTCGGAGTTATCATCGGTGACGCTGCCATAGATAGTTTCGAGCTGGGAATTGTTAATAGCCATTTTAGCCTCCTGCCTCAGTGGCGTGGCGTTGACCCAATTACTTTTGCTATCTTAAGCGGGCAATCCAAAACCGGCGTCAGTCTGATGCTGATCGTTCGGGCTTGGGACGAAGGACCGCTTTTAGCCCAATCGGCCTACAAGATACCGTCCGGCATGACAACACCCCAGCTGACACATGCGTTAATTATGCTCAGTAACGCCATGCTTGCAGAAGTTGTTCCGCGTTACATTAACGGCGATATTGCACCACAGGACCAGTTGTCTGCCACTATCGGCCCAAAGGAACCCAGCTACTCACGCAAACTGACGAAGGAAGATGGCAGGCTTGATTGGACCAAACCAGCAATAGTGCTCGAACGCGAGATACGTGCCTATGTTACGTGGCCAAAATCCTATACGAACTTCGCGGGCCGCGAAGTTGTCGTACTTTCTAGCAAGGTGGTATCAATCCAGGGGCAACCAGGAACTATTTCCGCTGATAAAAACCACTTGGTCGTTCATTGCGGTGAAAACTCCCTTGAGATCCTTGAAATCAAGCCCGCAGGCAAACCAGCCATGAGTTCAACAGCATTTCTCGCCGGTTATCGTAAATATCTATAAAAACTAAGCTGTCGCCGGAGGTTGGGAAGCGCCTTGGGCCGAGGAAAGAATCTGGGGGGCGCTTTGGCCTATCTCTGCTTTCAGCTTCTGATATTCTTCCGCGACGATTTCTTTGTAGTTCGGGAAGTTCGTCTCGAGCCAGCGGAAGGCGCCGGCATCATCCTGCGCATTGAAGAAGCGTTCAAACTCGTCAAGTTGCGCATTGGTCATTTGGTCAGCCAGGCGCATCCCTACGCGCATCTCAAGTGTCTCATAAATGTGCTTCAGGAGGCTTGTTTTATCAGGTTGCGGCAATGATGCTAATCCTAATTCCTGAAGAAGGCTGTCGTCGATCTTGAGTGAGCTTTTCGGTGTATCTGCCATGATGTTATTGTACCACCTCGTTTACAAATGACGCGTAACGGTTTCGCGCGTAAATAACTCTACGCGATCTCCTTCTTGTAGTTCTATGCGGTGCTTCGTCTTGAAGCTTAGACCGCACATCTCGCCTTCGAAGACTTCCTTGGCATCAGCTGGACCGCGCTTTAAGTTCGTTACCTCTACTTCGCCCAATGTATCTTCGCCTCGGATAACATACGCGAGAGCGGGTACTTCTAGCTTGCCTTTTGTAACTTCCCCGCCGCAGATCACTTCGTTCTTTGTTGTTTTAAAAACAGCCTTGACTACTAACCTGCCGAGACTATGCTCAACAATTTCTGGCATTAGAAGCAAGCTCAGTTCTTCGCGGGCATCTTCTATAAGCTCATAAATGATATTAAACAATCTGACTGAAACCTTTTCCCTGGACGCAAGCTGTTTGACGCTACCTTGCATGGTAATATTAAAGCCATAAATTACGGCGTTGCTGGTCTGTGCCATATATATATCATTCTCGGTGATATGGCCGATTCCTGACCCTACGATCCGGATTACTACCTCATGTGTATCTAAAGCTTTAAGACTATTGACCACGGATGTCAGTGAGCCCTGCGCATCTGCTTTAATCACAACGTTCAACTCGGTTGTCTCACGGTTACGGTTCATAATTCGGAGCAGTTCGTTGCTCGTGACACCGTGACTCGACCCTTTGCTCGTCCGCATGCTATTCGTATCAGCCAACGCTCGTGCTTCCTTTTCGGTCGGCACAACGGTGAATTCATCACCAAATTCCGGCAATGTTTTAAAACCTGTCATTACAACTGGTGTTGAGGGTGTTGCCACGCTTATCGGTTTGCCGTCAGTGGATTCAAGGTTCCGGATTTTTGCGTATGCGGCTCCGGCAACTATGAAATCACCCCTGTGAAGCGTGCCCGATTCTACTAGACCATGCGCAACAGGACCACGGCCTTGCTCGACATGCGCTTCGATAATAAGCCCACTAGCCGTTCCTTGGGTATCCGCACGGAGTTCCTCCACGTCAGCCACCAACAGTATCATATCCAGAAGCCCTGGGATGCCTGTGCCCGTCTTTGCACTTACCTCAACGACTACAGTGTCGCCACCCCACTCTTCGACTAGCAACTGTTGCTCGGCCAGTTGTTGCTTAACGAGATTGGGGTTAGCGCCTTCTTTGTCGATCTTATTAATTGCCACGACAATACGCACGCCAGCCTTGCGCGCGAATCGAATCGCCTCCAAAGTTTGTGGTTTGATGCCATCGTCGGCAGCTACAACAATAACAGCGATATCCGTCAGATGGGCGCTATGCTCGCGAATAGCGGCAAAGGCTTCATGGCCGGGTGTATCGAGGAATGTAATTTTCCTCTGGTTGTGTTCGACCTGGTACGCCGATATGTGTTGCGTTATACCGCCCGCCTCGCCTTTCGCAACGTGTGAGCCGCGGATGGCGTCAAGGAGTGACGTTTTGCCGTGATCAACATGCCCCATGACTGCTACGACCGGCGGTCGTGTCACGGCATTGGTATCAGCGGCAGCAAGCTTGCGCTTACTAACAGGTAGCTCGGGGTTGTCCACTTGTTTTTGAAGTTGGACGTCTAACCCTAGCTCCTCGACAATTATTTGGGCCGTGTCGAAATCAATCTGTTCATTCACCGTAACCATGACCCCATTTTTCATGAGTTCGCCGATCAATCGGGTCACCGGTATCATGAGCTTGTCAGCTAGAGCGCCAACAGTGATCATGTTGTCAATATCTATGGTTGTAGCCATGATTTGGTTGGCACTCCTTTCTTCACAAGTACAGGCCCTAGCCTGTACTTTGATAGTTTACTTGGCTTTTTTCGGTTTCGCCGGCTCGGCGTCCTTCAGGCTCAAGGCAATCTTGCGAGCCTCTTGGTCGATATCAATGATCTTGAACTTTTTCTTTTCGTTCAGTTGGAAAAGCTGTTCAGGGTCCGCTGTTTCGCTGTCGCCCATCTCAGATACATGGACTAGCGCTTCGACGGAGGGGCTCACTTGGACGAAGGCACCAAACGGCGTGATGCGAGTAATCTTACCTTCGACGATATCGCCTTTGTTAAATTGTTTGATCTCGGCCAGCCAGGGGTCTTCGGTCATTTGCTTGAGGCTCAATGACAGCCGATCCTTGTTGATGGAGATTATTTTTGATTTGACACGATCGCCAACCTTAACGTAATTGCGCGGATTATCGACACGCTCCCAAGAAATCTCTGAAATGTGGATCAGGCCCTCAATACCATCAACATTCACGAATGCGCCGTAGTCAATAACGCCTGTCACCGTACCTTCGACGACGTCGCCAACTTTCAGCTCAGCAAAGCGGCTTTGCATATCGTCCTTTACGGCTTCTTTTTCGGAGAAGATGAGCTTGTTGTCTTTGCGGCTAACGTCTAGAATACGAACTCGCAATGGCATATTTGCCAGGGCATTGAGCTTTTGGAGTATTTCGTCTTTGTCAGCCCCTGAAACCCTGGGGTAGTGCCCCGCAGCTAGCTGTGAGACCGGCAAGAAACCACGGATACCCTCGAGTTCGACAAGCAAACCGCCACGGTTTGCGTCGTATGGTGTAACTTCCACCGTTTCCTGGGATTCGAACAAGCGTTGTAGCTCATCCCAGCCACGATCTTTGACCGCGCGCTTCATGCTGAGCAACGCGTATCCTTCTTCCATTTCTGGATCGATGACGCTTACGGTAACCGTCTGTCCTACCTCGAGTGGTTGGCCATGACCGATCTCCCGGCGCATCACAACTCCGCTGCCGTTGGCGCCCAAGTCAATCCAGACTTCGTTCTTTTTGACCGATGTGACGGTGCCATCGATGACACTTCCGGTTATCAGGCGCTCGACCGGGCTGTCTTTCAACAGCTCTTCCATTGTTATAGTACTATTCTTCGACATGTGCGTGCATGCCTCCTTAGTGGTGTATTTCGCAAGTAAGCAGGCTAGTAGCAAAGCTACGACGACTGCCCTTTACGTTAGGTATTATTATACCTGTTTATTATGTTTAGGTAAAGCGGGGCGGCGACCAAATGGCTATGCTACACTAACAGTATGTACATGGGGATAGATATTGGCGGGACTAAAACGTTGGTCGGGGTGTTGGACGACCAAGGCGTCATCACCGAAGCAACCAAGTTCCCTACGCCGCATGGGTATGCAGCATTCACTAGTGCGCTGGCAAACGCTGCGAACGGCTTCAGGTCCAAAGACTACGCCGCCGCGTGCATAGCCGTCCCCGGGCGAGTCAACCGCGAGAGCGGGCTTGTTGAACGCCTCGGTAATCTCCCGTGGGAAAATGCACCCCTCCAAGCAGACGCGGAAAAAATCCTACATTGCCCGGTATTGCTCGAGCACGATGGCGCCCTTGGCGGTCTTTCTGAAGCAATGTTACTGCCGAAAGACAAGCGCGTTCTATACGTAACCATAAGCACAGGCATAGGCATAGGTGTTGTTGACCACCAGCAAATTGTCCCGGAATTGGCCAATAGCGAAGGTGGGCAGATGCTATTACAATTCCATGGCAAGCGCGTGAAATGGGAAAGCTTCGCCTCGGGGCATGCAATAGTCGAAAGGTTTGGCAAACGCGCTGCCGATATTGAAGATAGCGCCACATGGCAACGGATAGCACATGATTTAGCCCAGGGATTTATCGAACTGATTGCTATCATCCAACCCGATATTATCGTTGTCGGCGGCAGTGTTGGCCGCTATTTCGGGCGTTTTAAGGACTACTTGGTGCAAGAGGTCAAGGAGTATCATAATCCTCTCGTGCCAACCCCTGTTTTCCAGGAAGCCGCCCGTCCCGACGAAGCGGTATTGTATGGTTGCTATGACTTCGCCAGGCAGCACTATGGACCAACTACTTAAGCAGCTACAAGCCCGGTTCCCGCAGCTGAACTACTCGCCAGGTGATACGTACTGCTGGTCCCCGCAGACAAACAAGGTAGTATACAAAGCGATTGACCAAGCATCGTCAGCAAACTGGTCTCTTCTGCATGAAACCTGCCATGGTGCCCTACGGCATACAACCTACGGCAGTGACGTTGAGTTGCTATCGATGGAAGTGGCGGCCTGGGTAATGGCCGAAAGCCTTGGAAGCGAACTAGGCATTACTATTGACCACGAACATATCCAAGATTGTCTGGATAGTTATCGTGATTGGCTATACACGCGTAGCCATTGCCCGACGTGTGGCGCTCATGGCTTACAGCAGTCTGACCTGTGGCACTATCAGTGTTTTAATTGCACCTGTGCGTGGAAGGTCGCTCCGTCACGCTTTTGCCGGGCGTATCGCACCACAAAACACGTACAAAAGAAGCCAGTATCTGCTTTTCACTCCTTGTAATTAAAATCCCCGCTTGCAAAAGAAGCGGGGATTTTGCGGTCAGTCGAACTAGCTTAGGCTGTTGCCTTGGTACGGCGGGAGATCCTGCCGCCCATAGCACCGGCAACTCGGGCGAGTTCGCGGTTTGCGTAGAAGCCACCTGTGTGGCCCTTCTTGCCGCCTTTTGCGCCAATTTTTGCATAAAAATTGCTGCCATGCTTTGCTTTATTGGTTGCGGCAGCCTTTTGGCCGCCAACTTTTGTTCCTGCCATGTCTTATTCCTCTCGATATCTATTATGCTTATCCTGCTGAGCCTGGGCTGCAGAAAATTTCACTTTTGCCACCTCACACGTGAATCTCCCACATATAAAAAGTTTGCTGATTACAGCAAACCCTCTATGCGTACCTCAGAACTATATTTATGTTAACACACCACTACGCTTATGTCAATTACCCGCGGGGCTTATCTTGACATAATATAGCAAGCATGCTATAAATATACGCATGATAGAACGGATTACTCAAGACTCTGACGACGGAATTAGACAACATGCTCAAAAGGAAGCTGCACGAGCAGCGTCCTCTAGCTCAATACTTCCCGTCTATCCCAACACGCTTGATAAGCATCTGACAGATGGTGTCAGTCCCGAGATTAATAAAACAGATGGTTTGTACCCTTTCTTTGCTCGATTCGCTAAAGGCGAAAATCGACCGGCCCACGCAACTACGGAAACGTATCAGCAGGAATCACATACACAAGATATGGAGAGTGGGGAGTGGCATCAGGCGGACTATACGCGGGCGGATGGCAGTAAAGTAAGTGTGGCCGCAAGGATGACGCACGACGGCGATTATCTGATTGACGTATACACAAAGCGGCCCAATGGTAGCTTCGAGGATCTGATGCTCAGCTCAAAAGGTATTGAGCATGCTTTGGGTTCAGCAGTCCGATTTGCAGATGGCTCTACGTTTGCCCACTTTGGGCCCTATGGCCAAGGTCATGATGATCCCCGCTACCAAGAGGCAATGAGTATGGCTCGAGAAGTAGCTTCAGACCTGTTCTTCGGCTAAACCTTGTAAGAGCATCTTCGGTCCGATGGCTCCTAAGCATTTCTGCTCAGGGGATCAATTCTATACCTTGGCAACAGTCACTGCTTTGCCCAGTTGCGATGACAACTACTATGACGAAAAGCGCGCCGGATAATGTGGTGATTCACACGGATAAAAATAAAAGACTTCCTATTCGGAAGTCTTTTATATAATTTGGCACCGTGCTATTTTCCCAGGGGTGGACCCCAAGTATTGTAACCGCAACGAGGCTTAACTGCTGTGTTCGGCATGGGAACAGGTGTTTCCCTCGCGCCATGGGCACCAAGCCACTTGATAAGCTTTTAGTTTATACGCTTCGCGTATACGTAAAAAGTGTATCAACGGAACCTTCCGGCAAAGCCAGATTCGCTCTACGAGCGAACCGTTCCTGCTCTTCCCAAACACCAAACGCGCTTGAGCCGAGATAGTTGATGTCCATGTTACTACAATGTTACACGGATAACAGATTAGATTGTAAAGCAACTATCAAACGTGGGTTTATCATATGACAAACACCAATAACTAGTCAATGCACTATTTAGCTAGAACGAATGCATCTAAGTGCAGCGCTAGGCGATGGGCGAGGAACTTGTGAGCCGTACCTAAGTACGGTGAACAAGTACCGGAACCCAGCAACAACGCGCTGTGCCAGAAGCTTTGTAGCAAGCTTGGCTATGCCAAGATTGATGCAAAGCGTTGCATTTGTTCTAGTCGTAAAAAGTCAAAGCCTCTATTAGTACGCTTCGACTCCACATGTTACCATGCTTCCATCTTGCGCCTATCAACCTGATAGTCTTTCAGGGAGGTCATAGGGAAATCCAATCTT
>CAZGPZ010000026.1:0-13961 GCA_964527385.1 uncultured Candidatus Saccharibacteria bacterium
GGTCGCGAGCGCAGTCTCGCCTGGCCGGGTAAAATCGCCCCACCCTTCTGTTTGGATTTGGTGAATTTGTCCCAACAGCTCACCAGCTGTTTCCGTGATATGTTTGGCACGCTCAGGCGCTATGTGATCTACCCAGAGCAAATGGTCAAATGTTATGCCAGGCACTTTCTGCTGGATCATATATCGCACCGTCTTGCTGCCATGCTGATACGATCCGACTGCGATTATTTCAGGGACGGGTACTCCCATTTTGCGAACAGATTCGATTGCCCAAGCCTCTATGGCGTAGGAGTCGCGAGCCTTATGCGAGATCCTTAAGATAAAAGTTGCACCAGAGGAAGTGAGGATATCGTAGACTTCGTTCTCTTCACCTTGAATAATCCGTGCCATCTGTTTAATTTCTTGCCCCGTCGCCTCTTTGATAATCTTCTCTATAATTGCCTTTGGTGAAGTGTGGTGCTTGGCCAACGTCAAGAGCCGTTCTCTCGCCGCTTCATTGTGGTAGTCGTTAAATAGTTTGCTCGTCATCTGTTAGCACAGTATAAACTAGTGGACACGAGGTTTATATCCTTTTGGGAATGTCCTGAAGCAGGTTGAAGTGTCAGTATTTCAAAGATGACGCCGCAGTGCTTGCACAGAGCAATGAAGAAGCGGACATAGGGAGCGAAGCGACTGCCTGCTGATGCGAATATCGAAAACTCCACGGGCGCATACCAGTGGAGTTTCATTCTGGCGGAGGCTTTTATTCAGTTTGCTCGGGTAGTTCCGGGCTATCACCTCTTAGGTGTTCCCATACTTTTCGGCAAGATTTCCGCTGACACACATATTCCCCGTATCTTGCTATACCACCTGTTGATCTCAGATAAGATACGGTTCCAATTCGAAGCGAGCTGGTTTATTAAAGTAAAAGTCACAACTTCGGCTGGGCCTTTCGCTTTGGTAACTTCTCTTTGAGATGCGAGCCCGCGAAGCGCATCAACCCGATTACTGCCCTGCGCCGCGAGTAAAGTAACCTTTTTACTTATCGAAAAAACACCGCTGGGACACGAAAAATTCATATTCCGTTCAGATAAGGTCTTCAAAGTGCTTACGGTTCTGGCTATACTAGGGGGTAAGGCACCGCATGAACATACGATCGAAAGTCTTGGGCATTTATACGTTCGCGCTCATTTGCGTGCTCGCGTCGATCGTTTTCATCTCTTACCCATATATCCTGAATAGCCAAGGCGTGGACAGTGTCAAACTGTTTGTTATTGTCATTATCGCTGTCGGCCTGCTGTCGGTCGTTATAAGCGCGTTCCTGCTAGAGGTCGTGGTCATCCGGCGTATCAGCGAATTGACTGAACAGGTCAACCATATCAAAGATTACCGGAGCTTTTACGAAAAGCTGAAATTTGCCGGCGGCGACGAAGTTGCCGAACTTGCCGGCGCGACGAACAAGATGTTGGAACGGATCGTCGGGTCGACGAACGAAGTCAACGAGTTGAACAGCGAGCTCCAGCAGGAAAAGGCTGATGAAGAAAAGCTGGTCGAAAAGCGCACCCAGGAATTAAGCATGGAAAAGGCGCGCTTGCAGGCATCCGTCAGTAATCTGTCGCTTGGTTTTATTATGACCGACCCACAGAATAACATTTTGCTCATGAACAGCAGCGCGAAATCCATCCTTTCTGAGCCCGCCAACCTAGATGGGAGCCAGGTGCCTGCCGATCATCCTTGGACAGTTGCGGAGATAGCCCAGCACTTTGGCCAAGAACTGTCGCTTGTGCAGATGCTCGAGAAAAGCTTGCAGGACGGCAAACTCGTGAACAGCAACGACGTGACATATAACGCGCGGATATTACGGGTGATGATCAGCCCCGTACTTGGTGCCGGCAGCGAGCGTTTGGGCTGTGTGATCCTCCTGGAGGACATTACCGAACGCAAGTTGCTTGAGCGCAGCAAAGACGAATTCCTGTCCATCGCCAGCCACGAACTCCGTACGCCGCTGACTGCCATCCGTGGCAACACGGCCATGATCAAGCAGTTCTACGAGGCGCAAGTCAACGACGAAGTCTTCAACGAGATGGTTGACGACATCCACCAGTCCAGTGTCAGGTTGATCAGCATCGTCAATGATTTCCTGGATGCTTCCCGCTTGGAGCAAGGCAAGATCAAGTTCAAAGCATCGCCGTTTGATTTGACAGCCGTACTAGAGGGTGTCGCCTACGAAACCGCGAGCATCGCCGAGGAGCGCGACACGCGCATCGTGATAGACAAAACGCTCCAGACAGTCCCGCAAGTCAATGCTGATAAAGACCGGGTCAAACAAGTCATCTACAACCTCGTTGGCAATGCTCTTCGGTTCACCGAGCACGGCAGCATCACTCTAGCCGCGCAGCAGCAAGGCAACATAATCAAGGTGTTCGTGTCAGATACCGGCCCCGGAATATCCGAGGAAAACCAGCGTATACTCTTCCGCAAGTTCCAGCAAGCCGGGCAAACAGCGTTCACGAGGGAAACAAGCCGCGGTACTGGCCTTGGCTTGTACATATCGAAGTTGCTTGTCGAAGGCATGGGCGGCACGATCGGCATCGACCATTCAGAACTTGGCAAAGGCACGACCTTCGCGTTTACCCTGCCCTTGGCAAGCGCGGTACCTGCCACGTCGCAAGCTTGAGGAAATGGCGTGTACACCGGTGTTGCACGCGCATATGAATATAGTATGTATTGATGTGGGATGTCTAGCTGCTTAGGCGGATCAAGATTGCGCCGCACGTTGCCAGTGCTACTGCTACTACTTTGACCCACAGCAGGTCTTTCTCTTTCAAGAAGAAGTGCTCCCCTGCCAGCGTAACGACCAGGAACGCCTCGTTGACGACGAGCACACTGCTGGCTTCGCTGAGCGATAACCCCTGGTTTAGCGCCAAATTGGCCAAAGCGCCGAGCACACAAGCCAGCGCCACGACTTTGCCGTCTTCACGAAGTATTTTCTTTATGCGCTCCAGCGCATGCGGCATGATGATGAGGTTCAAGATTACCGGTGGCAGGAACGTCACGAAAAATGTCAGGCTGACGGAGTTGAACGACGCGAATAGATATTTGTACAAGATGATAACTACGGCGTAGAAAATAGTGGCGGTGAATGCCAATGCCACGCCGGTGAACGATTTCGGGCGCTTGAAACGGTGGATGATCACCAGCCCCGCGCCAACCGCGAGCAGCGTCCCGGCAAGCTTTTGCCACGAGAAGCCGCTATGCAGAATGAGCACGCTGAGCACGAACACCCACACCAGCCGGAACTTCGTGATCGCCCCTGACAGCGACGCCTCAATGTAGTTCGCTGATTTGAAGCTCAAGAGGTTCTGCCCGACGACCAACAAGCCCACGACGAGCGCGAGTGCCCACGGTTGCCACGACAAGGGGACTTTTGGCGCGGCCAGCATGAACGGCAAGCTGACAATTGCGCCGACCAGGCTGAAATAGAACGAGAACGCCCAGGCGTCTTTTTGCCCGCGCAAAACGTGCCGTGCCAGCAGTCCCTGCCCCGTATATAGTGCCCCGGCGAGCAAGGCGAATATAAGCCACATGCCAGAGAGTATACCATAGCAAATGGCGCAGCTGGGCCGAGCTGTGACCTATCCTCTTGGTGTGCTGGGGTGTATCAGATAGACTGAGTGCATACATCATGTAATTTTGCGAGCTAAAGCTGTGAATATCCCCGTATCGCATGAATACTACCCGTACATAATACGCACCATTTTGCGCCTGGTCGCCGAGGGCAAGCTGCCCGAAGTAACATCGGTGGATATCGAGCCGGACTACGGATACATGATGCGGCTGGGCTACGCGAACGGCGCATTCCGGGTGGTGTTTGGCTACAACTTCGGCGTGAACCTGGCGTCGTCGGCGGAGCTGGCCAAGGACAAGGGTTACACGAAATTTATCCTTCGGCAGATGGGACTTAATAGCCCGAAGGGATCGGAATTCCTCTTGCCATGGTGGTATGAGGAGATTGGCCGCCCGCAGCAACTGCGCGGCAACCCGAATGTCAGGACGGTTGCCGACGCGCCGCGGTATGTGGACGAGCACCTGTCGTACCCGGTGTATATCAAGCCGGTCGACGGGTCGCGCGGCGATGATATCTACCTGGTGCACGATGCGAAGCGGCTGAAAGAGATATGTGAGCTGTATGAAACCAAGCGCATCCGCGTGGCAATCATCGAACAGCCGGTAAGCCTGCCTGATTACCGTGTGGTCTGCCTGGATGGCAAACTCGTCTGCGCCTACCGGCGCATCCCGCTGCATGTGGTCGGTGATGGGACGAGCACCGTCGAGCAACTGCTTTACAGGCTGCAAGGCGAACTGGACGCCGCTGGCCGCGATGCCCAGCTGGACCTTGAAGACGAACGCTTGAAAGCCTACCTTGCCGCGCACCATATTGATCTAAGCGATATCCCCGAAGCAGGAAGGACCGTCATACTCGCTGCCATATCCAACCTGTCGGCAGGCGGCACGTCGGACGACGTGACCGAAACGATCCACCAGCGGTGGGTCGACGTGGCGACGGCAGTAGCAAAGGGCTTCAATCTCCGGCTCATCGGCTTGGACCTGGCGTGCGCCGACATTACGTCACCGGACGCGGCGTATAGTATTTTCGAGGTCAACAGCTCTCCCGGCTTCGACCACTACGCTTCCTCCGGTCCCATCCAGCAAAAACGCGTCGAAGATCTGTATCTCGCGGTCCTAAACGAGCCGCCGTCTATTTAGGGTTGGGCAACCTGAACAGAACATGAATTATCTTTGACTAGGCACAGTTTTATTGATATACATGGTATTTATTAACTGAAAGGTGCTGTTTATGTCAGTAAGCCCGTTTGATTTGGCAGAGATACAGAAACAACCAGGTGGAGTCTTGGTCGAATATGCTTTGGGAATGCCATCGCCTGAGTTTGTGCAGCCTAAATACCCGCTTCTTGCTAACGCACTCACGCCTGGCGGCAACAATGTCAGCCCTGCTGAGCTGGCCAATGCTGTTACTGCCAAGTTTCCCGGCACGACCGTAGAATCGGTCGGATTGGATGACATTTCATATGCATACCAATGCAACACGAGGACGGTCGGTATAGCTATCGACCCTTCCGGCGAAGCCTATGCGCCAGTGCATGAACGCCGGATGCAGCGCAGCGTGTCAGTTGGCGATAGGGGCATCACCGAAGTTACCAGTCGCGATATTGACCCCGCTCCCGGCCGGACGATACGTCCTGGCAAAGTTGTGTTTGAACCGCATGAAGATCCTGATACCCATGAGACATTATTCACCGACGACAACGGCAATCACTATACCCGGCCTGGCAAAATGCATACGTGCATGGAAGATCTCGATGGCAATTGGGTGATTGGGCACACGCTCGAGCGGGTCTATACAAAGAATCCAGATGGTACATATGCGGCCGAACCCGATACCAAAGAGTCTTTCTTCGGCGACAATCAAAACACACGGTCGCGGATGCTGGAACTATATGCGTTAGCTAACCCACTTTTCCCTGGGGAAGCGAGCCCCGAAGATGTGTTGAAAGCGATTGAAAAGATCCGCCAAATGGCTAGTCCTGATGCTATCAAAGCGAGGGGTAACCTTGGTGATTTGTATGTCGATGATTTGCCGAACGGCAGCACGGCCGTCGGTTTCCAATACGCCCGGAACGGAAGCATAGTGATGTACCAATATGTTGTTGACCAGGACGGCTACACGACGCATTACTCGTACGGGCGCAACCGGATCTTTGCCAGCCCCGCGGAGCAAGAACACGACGAAGCGGTCGAATGGTGGGTTGAGACGACATTTGGATATGGTATCGTTGCCGGCCATAAGCGCATGACGCGTCTTCATTGGGAGACAAAGACAGAGATCAAGTATGGCGTCGCGGGCAATGAAACAAGGGATGAAACCTATACTCATACTCCAGTCAAGCTTACTGATGGCGGAGTTGAAACAGGCGAAGCGTACGTCGTCGCCAACGTCGAACGTGACAAAATGAGGGCTGGCGAGACTAAGCCCGAGCATACTTCTTTTGATTTCCAGCGGGATGTTATTGAGCCGCTTGAGCTTGACACGAGCGAAGGCAACCCTATTAACATGGTCCAGACGCAGGCGGTCCGCGAAGAGCGGGCCGACGGCTCGGTGGAGAAATACGAGGGCGAGGAGTTTCGCCGCGTGTTCCACTATGGGTTTGTCTCTACGGAAGACCTGTCTATCCCACTCGTCGTAGTGCGCACGCCTGACGGGTCGTTAGCGTGCGAAATTGACCGCAGCGAGGACATAGTATTGGTCCCGGCACGAAAGTAAACGTTGCGCGGGTGAGTGTTACGTCCGCACAATCCCGAGCCCGTGCGCTGTGTTCGCTTGCAAATGGAATTCTTCTACCGCCCTGGCGACGCCGGGGAGGGCTTCGCGGGCGTAGTCGTCGATGACGATTACCCCGCCTTTGCTCATGCGCGGCAACACCAGCTTGAGCGAATCTTTGATTGACCCATAGAAATCACCATCCAGAAACGCGAAAGCAATCTGGCCCGGCACGTCAGCGGCGACCAAATTGCTGAACCAACCCTTGTGAATGACGGGCAGCTTCAGGTTAGCGTGTTGGAATTCCCGGATGAACTGTTTTTTGCTAACATTCAATGCACCGCCCTTAAAGCCAGCACCTGCAGGGCTCTCATCTTCCCTGCTTTTTTCGGGCAGCCCTTCGAACGAATCGTACACGTGGAATTCTCGCGGCTCACGTTGGACATCTAGCAGCCGGCGTATAAATAAGCTGGTCGTGCCGATATAGCATCCGAACTCGACGATATCGCCCGGCACGCTTTGGTCCAACACCCATTCTAGCTGTTCAAGCAAAACGTGTAGGCCGTCGGCGCCGACCTGGTCGGATATGATTGGGTATTTTTTTACTATGTCCGTGGCCAGGCTCCTCATTAGTAATTCTCCGCTGAATCGGGCAAGCTGTCGATGAGGCGGTTGCGCATATTAAGCAAGATGTTGTAATTGGCGTCACCCTGTGGCAAGGGTGCCGTTATGTTGTGCCGGCTCGCTTCGTGCAGCGCTTCAGCTTCCTCGGGTGTTACTTCGTCAGCGAAAAACATACTGTCGGCACGCGATATGTTGAAAATAGTTTCGGCTGTCGTCTGGAATGGCACGCCGCAGATCCTGGCCCAAGCCATTTCACATGCCGCACTAAGGCCGATCCTGCCGAGTTGCCTGGGGTTGTGGTTAACGACCACAAGCAAATCGGCTTCGGTGATAGCGTCCATGAAAGCCGTTTCAAGCTGGCGTGCGCTGCTGCCGGGATCATCGGTAGCCAAGAGGACGAACGGTCGGTCTGGGTTGTCTGTTTCTACTGATGCCGGGGCGACCACCCGGGCGCCGTCGAGTACTAGGCGACTGATGGTTGCGCGGAGATACGGCAAATTTTCTCGTTTGAAACTGCCAGCTACCACGACATCATAAGAGTGTCCAGGCACCATGATCTTTATATTATACAATATTAACCTATTTAGCCCAACTTTCCGGCAGTTCCGACCATTTGCTGACGTAGCGCGGGCTGCGCAAGCGGTGCTTTGGTTGCCAGACGGCGCCGAGGTCCTCGCTGGCAAAGTGGATGCGGCTGCGGCCAAAGCGCCCGTTAATGGCATCGACGGCATCCATCCGGGCGCGCGAGGCATCGTGCACGGCTGGGTCGACGTAGCCCAGTAGGTCGGTCTGCAGGTGGTCGGCGGGCACGAAATCGTACAGGGTGACACCGGCACGGTGATAACTCTGGCTGGCGCTGAAGACGCGCTGGAGTGCTCCCAGGACGGCGCTGATGACCATGCCGCCGTCGTTTGTCGGCATAGCAAAGCGGATGTCTTCGTGCCAAGCGCGGTAGCCCGGTTTGTGCTTGCTGGTAGTTATGAACAAAAATGCCCGGCGTGCCAGCTGGCCTTCTTGCCTAGCCTCGTGCGCGGCGCGTGCTGCCATCGATGCAATAGCGGCTTCCAACGCCAGCCGGTCGCTCGTGTCGGCGCCGAAGGTTCGAGAACGCATGATCGTCTTGTTTGGCCGGTTGAATGGTGTCAGGCCGTGGCAGTTGGTGCCGTTCAGCTCCTGCACCATCTGCATGCCGGGCAGCCCCATCAACTGGCGGGCACGGCGCGGGTTCAGGCCGCGCACGTCCAGCGCGCTGGCCAAACCTTCGGCGTGCAACTTGGGCGCCAGGCGACGGCCGATGCCCCAAAGGTCTTCCAGGGGGAACCGGGATAAATACAGGGCTTGGTCTTCGCTGGGTATGCTAGCGAGATCGAGCGCGCCCTCGTGTTCCGGGTGCTTCTTCACGTAGTCGGCGCCGAGTTTGGCGAGCGTCTTGGTGGGGGCGATACCGACCGACACCGGGACGCCGACCGCGCGCAGGATGTGCTGCTTCAGTCCTCTGCCCCAGCTGATGTAATCGTGGATACTCAGTTCGCTGAGGTCCAGGAAGGATTCGTCGACCGAGTAGACCTCGGTGCGCGGCGTGACGCCCGTGAGGATGTTGGTGATGCGCCGGGAGATGTCGGCATAGAGTTCAAAATTGGCTGAGAACTTAGTAACCTTTTCACGCGTGAAAAGCTCTTTGAACTGGTAGGCTGGGGCGCCCATCGGGATGTGCAGGGCTTTCGCCTCGTTGCTGCGCGCCACGACGCAGCCGTCGTTGCTGGACAGGACGACGACCGGCTTGCCTTCCAGGTCCGGGCGGAAGACGCGTTCACAGCTGACAAAAAAGTTGTTGCAGTCCACCAAGGCGTACACCTTATTCGTGTGCTGGGGTGTCATACGACGCCCATGTTCCCACTGGCGGGAACCGGCCACTTACTTTTTTCATTGGCAAAAAGTAAGCAAAATTCTGGGGTCCCCAAGTCGAGGGGATTCGACTTGGGGTTGAGTGCTAGGCTCCGATCCGTTCGCTCGGGCTCAGGTTGTGCAGCCCGACAACCGAGCCACCAAGCGACCCCGCCAAAGGCGGGGATCGTCCCCGTCCGGGGCAATGGTGGCTCGCCGCGGCCATC
This sequence comes from uncultured Candidatus Saccharibacteria bacterium, assembly GCA_964527385.1. Lineage (GTDB taxonomy): Bacteria > Patescibacteriota > Saccharimonadia > Saccharimonadales > UBA4665 > JANWHZ01. Next base: position 9,055 of record CAZGPZ010000026.1, read on the forward strand.
CCTTCGGGACGGCGCGGAAGTTGTCGGTTGCACGAACATGAGCGCCGGGCTTACTCCAAGGAGCCGGCGACTGCCATGGCGCCTGCCCGGCTCCTCGCCGGGCAGGTATTGAAATAATAGCGAAGCTCCTTGGCTGTTTATGGCCATGCGGAGCTGCCCTGGCTTATGTTGTAAAGTCCTGCGATCTGAACGGCCGAGGACTGGCTAAGGTATGCGAGCCGAAGGCGAGCATCTCCGAGCCACCCCGCAGGCGATCGCAGGTTTTTACAACCTAACCACGGCTGCGGAGCCTGGCCTTGATCTTTTGCATACTTTTGGATCAAGCCAAAAGTATGAGCTCGGTTCCTGGCTACAGGAACATTGGGATTGGGCATGGGTTATGCCTCTTTTCCCCGGTATTGGTGTATCACCGCCGTGATCACGCCCCACTGGGTGGCGCCGTCCACCATCCGTGACGGGCGCGATAGCTTGAACCTTTCGCCGTCGTGCCACAAGACGAAGTCGTTCGCGCCGGGGTTTGCCAGGCGGTCAACAACCGCGATGTCGCCGTCGAATATGCCCTGGGTAATCCCCTCTTCGCCGCGCACGCGGAAAACAAACGTGCTGGACGGATGGGAAATGAGCAACTGGTTGAAATCCAGCCCGCGCAAACGCCGGTCTGCCCCAGGATTTGGAAACCCAGCATGGATGCTAACGCCATCGTCCGCATTGGTGGCATTATCGAGGGAAATATCGCCGCTCATTAGAATGTCCCCACAAGCGTCCATTGGCTGCCGCATTGGCGCAGGCGGTACGTCGCGCCGTCGTTGTCGCTGCTCATGTCGAAGAAGTATGTCGGTTGGTTGCCGTGCACGAGCTCCAGGCGCATGCCGTCCCGGAAGGTAACGTCGTGGTTGCCATAGCTGATGCGGCGCGGGAATGTCTTCATATCCTTGCCAGCGAAGTAAAAAGCGTTGACATCGACTTCGGTGTTCATAAGATTTGTCATAAGGGATCCTCCAATTAACGAGATAAAAAAATACCGATCTGATCTGAAAGAACAGCGGTGACGGATTTATTGGAGGAGGTGCCGTGCGCGCTTGGCCGTCTGCCAGAGTTTGCCTGATAGGTACCTGTTTGTAATGAGATGGCCCTAGGAGTAACGATTGTTCTCTAGTAGCCGATTGTATAAGTCTGCGGGATGAAATCGCCCTTTCGGCAAAGTTCCCACATGGCTAATGCTTAGTATACGAGCCTCGTAGCACGGCCTGCAATACGAAAATCCGTGTAAAACTTACTGCGATTGGCCAGATGCTTCGTAATCGTTCCAGGCGTGTAACTAGACAGGTTGTGCGTCTCGTGGCGGGTGTGGTAAGCCAGAAGCATGGACAAAAACGATGGTGGTTTGCCAGATGGTGCCCAGCTGCCCGACGAGCCGTGGGGCGAAATCCCTTCCCGCCCGGAGGACATACCGGGCGTGATCACGGTCCAAGAGACGCCGCAGCCTGGAAGGCTTGAAGAAGATGCATGGCAGTTCCTGCATGAGCATCCGAACATACTGAAAAGCGTGCGGCGACTCAAGCAAGACGTCATTGCCCATAAGACGGAAATACTCATTGGCGCCGGCGTGGCGGGCGGCTTGGCGGCGGCATTGGGCGCCATAGTGATAGTCACGCGCGGGAAGCGCGGCGGCAAGAAGTAGTGGTTCGTTAACTAAGGGCAAGGTTGTCGAGGAAATCCGCCAGCTCGTGCGGGGTTATTTCCGCCTTGATAATGTAGCCGTCAGCTTGCTTCTCTATGTCTTCGCGGACTTCTTCGCGCTGCTCGAGGTTGGTGATGATAATGATCTTTGCCTTCAGGCGCGTCGTCTTTGCCGGGTCGCGCAGCGCGCGGAGGATTTGTATGCCGTCGATATTAGGGACCATCAGGTCAAGGAGGATAATGTCGTACGCATCAGTTAGGGCTTTTTCCAGTGCTTTCTGCCCGTCGGCTTCGACGTCAATGGCGTAGCCGGCTTTGGTTAGCGCCCGGTCGTAGAGCTCGCTGATGAAGTGCTCGTCTTCGACGCAGAGCACTTTCTTGCCGGCGTGCGGCTGGCTGGGTGATTGCTGGGTTGTCGGCTGCTGGTCCATACGCCCTATTGTAGCAGGTCGCCAAGCAGCGTGTTTATTGCGCCTATGCTTTGTGGTGTTTGATATCTCGCAAGCAAATAGCATGAACAATAGCCAGCGTGACCGGCGCGAGAGGCAACACGAGAAATCCTAGGCGGACGAAAAGGACTGCGCTAACGCCCAATGAAATGCAGCCGAGTAACAAGCCGGCGCGCGTGCTGCCGCGGAACAGCTTGATTGATCCGATGACCAGGGCGATCGGCGGGCCAATAACAGCAATGACGAGCAAGATGAACATAATCACCGCAACTGGGTCCGTGGGTGTTGTGGCTAAAGTTGAACCATCATTAACGCGGATGCCATACAGCGTCAGGATACCGCCCAAAACAATGCTCGCAGAGACACCAAGGATCCCTAGGGCTAAGTCAATGACCGCCAGCGCTCGCAAGGTTGAGGTGTTATGACCATTCTGTGTGTTCATTTCTTGCACTGAGTGTATCGCAAGTGGCTAATCGACCGCAACCCAGTCGTGGCTTAGCACTATGCAGGGCACATGCGGCTGCAACGAGCGGCTCTTATAACAAGTCACGGCAGGCTTGTTTTGTGCCAGTCGCCCTTATTGCCCGGTTGCTGGGAAAAAGGTATAACGAGAAATATGTCAAAATATTTCTCCAGTGAATGCTTGCCCCTGGACCCAGGCAACGAACTGAGCATGGAGGCAGTTGGCTTGCTGCTCCGCGCCATACCTCAGCCACCCGGCAATGCACGGAACCCAAAGAAGTATGTCGAGAAGATGCGCGCGAGCGATGATGTGCTGTGCGCGCTTGTCGACCTTGAAACCGCCCAGGTCGTTGCTGCGGTTGACGCGAGATTTTCTTCAGACGCTTGTTATATATCTAAAATCGCTGTCGTCGAGGGGCGGCGTCGCCAAGGTATTGGCAGGAGAATGCTCGGGATAATAGGTGAGATGGCGATCATGCGCGGCTGCGAGCGGATTAACCTTATCCCGCTAGTGCCCGAGTTTTTCAATGCATGCGGCTTCCAGGGGACAAGCCGCGTCCTAGACGCGAGTAATCAGGATAGCTACAGGAGTGAAAGTTAGCCGCGGTATAGCGAGTGGTTCTTGATCCAGCCGTGGGCGCTACGGGTGATTTCTTTGTTTTCGCCGCTTTTCAATTCCTGGGACAGTTTGCTATATGGCACGAGCGTGAAGCCGAAAACACTCCCCTTGCCCTCTTTGCTCTTGACCCAGATGTTGCCGCCGTGGGCGCCGACGATCGCTTTGCAGAGGAACAGGCCCAAGCCGGTACCACCGATCTGCGCGCGGTTGCGGTGGTCGCGGTAGAATTTCGTGAATAAGTTGGGCATAACGGAAACCGGCACACCGACGCCCCAATCTTGCACAGTTGTTTCAACGAGCCCTTCGTTGTTGAGCTGCGTGCTGATGGCGATCACTTTGGACTGCCCGCTGTACTTGATGGCATTGTCTATGAGGTTGTCGATGACCTCCTGCATGCTGATCCGGTCGGCGCCGACAGTTGGCAGGTTGTCGGCGATGGTCAGCTTCAATTCGATGCCGCGGACCTGTGCGCGCAAGCTCATCATTTCTACGGCTTTCTTGATGACGACCGGCCAGTCTTCCTCGTGCAGCTTCAGCGCGAACTGGTCGTTTTCCACCTTGGCAACATTCAGGATGTTATTGACGAACGCGTTTAGCTGCAGTGACGTTGCTTTCATCTTGGACATGAAGCCCGCTAGTTCCGGTGTCAGTTTGCCAGCGGTTTCCTCGTCGAATGCCTCGATGTAGCCGCGAAGCAGCGCCAGCGGCGTGCGGAGTTCGTGGACGCCGAGCGCGATCAGGCTGATGGCTTGGTCGTCCTGGCTGTACGACCCGGTATGGTCGAAGAGCACGAGCATGACTTCGTAATGCTGGGCGTTGCCCTTGTTGTAGTACGCCGCCAAGTCAAAGAAATGCTTGGGCGCCGTGCTGCTGACATCGACGCGGACGCGCTCCCAATAGCCGGTCGCGGTGACGTTCGAGTTTTTGACTTTTTCGAGCCAGACGTTGAGTGTGTCATCGGTCGTGAAGAGCATGTTTAAGACCGAGTTCACGTCTTGGCCGAACATGTCGTCCGGCTTGCGCCCCAGGTACTCACCGGCTTTGCTGTTGGCGAATACGACTTTCTGTTCGGCATCAACGACGAATAGCGGCAGTGGCAGGTTATTGGCGATGAAATTGGCATTCAAGCTCATCGACTGGTTCAGGGCGACGCCGGTCGAGTGCTCGGCGACGGAAACGATCTGGTACACCTGCGCGGCCAAGCTGGCGACCAGTGCTTTGCCGACGACCAGCTTGTCAATATCGGGCGCTGGTACTTGCTGTTCATTGGGCGCAATGTGCACAATGGCTTGCCAGATTGCTTTCAACGGCTGCATCGCGAAATCCGCGGCGCCAAGAGTGATGATAAACGTCATGATGACGCTGACACCATACGCGCCGAGCGCGACGTAGCCCAGGGGGAGTTTCAGGTACGTCACCGCAAACCACACACCGCCAAGCAACAGCAAGTTCTCTGCCAGGATGACAAATACGAGATATGCCCGTATCTGTGACCTCACCCCCTGGAAGTAATCCATAGTTTTATGGCGTGGTTACTTTTTTAACTGCCGGCGCTTTGTACGAGACATCACTGGAACTGGCGAGCGCACTGACCCACGTTTGGCCCGGGTCCAACGCGAGCGGTTGCCCTTTGGCGTCCGTGAGCACGATTGGCGCGGTGCGCGAAGCTTTGCTCCATGTACCGATTTGGACGGTGC
>CAZGPZ010000027.1:0-12737 GCA_964527385.1 uncultured Candidatus Saccharibacteria bacterium
TTCGATGTAGGCGCCTTCGTCAAGCATTTTCTCTGCTTGGTCCAGGGTAATGAAGTGGTACTCGCGGCCATCTTCCTCCATGACGCCGTTGTTCGCCCGCGGCGCGCGCGTGGTATGCGATATGATCAGGTGATAGCCGTTGTCTTTGAGCAGCTCGTGGATTATCGTGTCCTTGCCTGCGCCGGATATGCCGGTGAAGAACAGCTTGGGCGTGGCACGGACGAGCGAGATCGTCGCAGCCGAAGGCTTGTAAGCGGCAAGCTTGCCAGCCAGCCGGTCGAGTTGGTCAGTATTTTCCATGGGGAAAGTATACAACAAGACAGCGTTCGGCGCGAACCAGTGTGTGGTTAAACCAAACGGGGCGTGAACGTAATGTAGTGTCCCTGCGTCGGCTCCTGTTCCCGCTCGCGGGCGCGGATTTCGGTAGGATCACCGAGGTACAACGTTCTCGCCTTTTCAATGTCAAAACCACCGACGACCAGTAACATGAACGCCAGGATGGCAAGCTCAGCGCCACCTTGGGCGATACTCCGGTCTCCAAACGCCAGCGAAAGTAATTCCGATACCGCGGCAATTGCCGCTATTCCGTTCCCGGTTTGCAGGAGCACTCTCGCCCGCTCCAAGTATTCGTTCTGCTTCTCGGCCGTTAGGCTGGTAACCCCATCTAGTTCATCGCGGTCATGGCTGGACTCATGTTGTAGGACGTGATCGAGCGGCGCCCCTTCCGGGCGCAATCCCTTCGTGACCAGGACATGTTGCGTACGTGTTGCATGGTCATAGTAGCCAAGCAAGGTTTGGCCGAGCGCCTCGTACAACTTCGCTTCGTCGGCTATTGGCACATCGACATGGATTTTGGCTTCCCGGATCTCATCGTCAGAGTACCCGCGTCCCCGCAGGTACGCGACGTAATCACTATAGGTAAAATCAATCTCTTGCATGACCGAGCCGACACCAATGCCAAATGTCACGATCGGGATTGGCTGGCCGTCTTCGGGAAGCGGGGCAAGCCCTGTATATTCCGCCATAGTGCGGCTATTATACACGACGTGTTTGGCTCGGACATTTTCATCCTGCAAATAGTGCAACCGCCGTATCCATCCAATTTGTTATAACGGTTAGCGATTGCATTGGCACTAGCTTTATGGTATATTTGCCATCCGGTGCGCAAATAATATTTGCGCTAACCCCTTGGCAGAAGAGACTCAATGAACAAAATAACTTTCGCCGTTTCCGGCCTCATCTGGGACCTTGATGGCACACTGATGGACAGCGTGCAGTTGAAAGAGGTAGTGCTGAACGGCGTGCTGAATCGCCGCGGGCTGCCGACGCCTACGCACCAACAATACCTCAACACTAGCGGTGGGCGGATGCTTGAGACCATCCAAAACCTTACTGGACTGACTGGCTCCTTATTGCAAGATGTATATGATGAATTTATCGGCAGCGAAGAGCACTACTATGAACAGCCAGAATCGCTCTTCTTCACCGATGCGCTGCTGCTTATGAGGCGCGCCCGGCGGGCAGGATTGACGCAGATTTTAATCAGCAACCGGCCGCACTATAACGACGCCCGCCTGGGCAGCCCGCGCAACCTCGCGAACCGACTGCCGCTGGCTGGCTACATGGACGCTGTGGTATGCGGCGACGACCACGACTACTACAAGCCGGACCCGCGCGTTCTGGAGCGTGTCGAGGCCGGGCTAGGGCTTGTCAGGTCCGAACTTTTGGTCGTCGGCGACCAACACGTCGACATCGCGCTGGCGTGCAACCTTGGGGCGCAGGCTGTGGTAGTGTCCAGGAATGGTGAAACATTGGATCATTTGGATGAGCTGCCCGCCGGCTGGGAATCGACCGTGCAGATCGTCACGAGCTTCAAAGACGTTGTTTTAGAGAAGAGTACAAGCCGACTCGATGCCGCCTTGCTTGCTACGGCGCCGCTGGTAGCGTAGAACCGCCTGCGGCGGGCGCGTATACTAGCCCTCATGGGACCAGCGCCAGATTTCTCACTGCCGGACCAAGACGGCGCCATACACGCGCTTGCCGATTATGCTGGCAAGTGGCTGGTGCTGTACTTTTATCCTAAAGATGACACGCCGGGCTGCACCACCGAAGCATGCAGCTTCCGCGACGAACGGGAAGCCATTGCCCAGCTCGGCAATGCCGAGGTGGTCGGTGTTAGCAAGGACTCAGTGCGGTCGCATAAGAAATTCCTCGACAAATACGGCTTGAACTTCACCCTCTTGAGCGATCCCGAGCACAAAGTCATCGAAGCCTACGGCAGCTGGCAGCCGAAGAAATTCATGGGCCGTGAATACATCGGCACCATGCGCAATACATTTATCATCAATCCTGAAGGCATGATCGCCAAAGAATATATCGGCGTCGACCCCAAAACCCATGCCGCCCAAATAATTGCCGACCTAAAGAAGTTTCAAACAAAACGGTAGCAACATCGTAATTCGCTACTCCTGATCCAATCTGAAATCCAGTAAAACGAAAGCTGTAGCTTGCCTTGGCCTGGATTCCCGCCTACGCGGGAATGACGGACCGTGTTAGTCACGCTTTAGCATCACCGTGAAGGCTTCGGCGGGGATTTCTACTTTGCCGAACATATCGTGCATGAGAGGGGAATATCCCCTCTCATCGCGCCGAGCAAATGAAATACATTTGCTCGGGCTCTCTCCCCTGGCTCAATCTCTTTTCAGCATCACCGTGAAGGCTTCGGCGGGGATTTCTACTTTGCCGAACATCTTCATGCGTTTTTTGCCTTTGGCTTGCTTGGCGAGGAGTTTCTTTTTGCGTGAAACGTCGCCACCGTATAAGTAGCCAGTGACATCCTTGCGGTAGGCGCTTAGGTCTTCGCGAGCGATGAATTTGCCGCCGATGGCCGCTTGCAGGGAAACTTGGAAATTTTGGCGGGGGATAACTTCTTTTAACTTCTCGACCGTTTCGCGGCCGAGGCTTTGTGCCTCGGAGCGATGCACCATGATACTTAGCGCGTTAACTATTTCGCCAGCGACATAGAAATCGAGGCGCACTAAATCTTCAGCGCGATAATCGTCCAGCTCATAATTGAATGACCCATAGCCGCTGGTAATACTTTTCAACCGGTCATAAAAATCCGTCAATAAATTAGCGAGCGGCGCCTCGAACATCACGACCGCCTGTGTATCGACATAACTGACATTTTTGTGCACGCCCCGCGTGCTAACGATCAATTGGATGACCCCGCCGATATAATCTTGCGGCACGACAATTTCGCCCTTGATCCACGGCTCGCGAATCTCCTTGATTTGCGCTGGGTCGGGCAAATCAGCGGCTGACTTGATATCCAGTTCCTCGCCATTGGTCATCGTGACTTGGTAGTCGGTCGATGGGTTAGTCACGACCAGGCTGAGATTGTACTCGCGCTCAAGCCGTTCGCGTACGATGTCCATGTGCAGAAGGCCCAGGAAGCCGATGCGCATGCCGAAGCCGAGCACGGGTGAGTTTTCCGGCGCAAAATGCAGCGCCGAATCGCTAAGCGACAATTTTTCGACGGCTTCTTTTAGCTCCTGGTAAAACTCGTTGCTTTCCGGGAAAAAGCCGGCATAGACAAACGGTTTGACATCCTGGTAGCCGGGCAGCGGGCCGGCTGCCGGGTTCCTGGTGAGCGTCACCGTGTCGCCGACTTTTGCCTCGCGCGTGCTTTTGAGGTTGGTGACGATATAGCCGATTTCGCCGGCAGCCAGCTCTTTGCCCGCTAGAAGGTTTGGCTTCAGCACGCCGACTTCCAGCGCGATGCCGTTCGCGCCTGTCGCCAGCATCATGATCTGTTCGTTTTTCTTGATCGTCCCGTCAAAAACACGGATATAGAGGATCACGCCGCGATAATCGTCGTAATAGCTGTCAAAGATCAAGGCCCGCACCGCGTCTTGGCTTGATGATTTCGGCGCGGGTACGTCACGGACAATCCGCTCTAGCACCGCGTCGACGCCCTGTCCTGTTTTGGCTGAAATCTGAAGGATGTCTTCCGGCTTGCAACCCAACAGGTTCACGATCTCCGCGGTTGTCTTGTCGATATCCGCCGCTGGCAGGTCGATTTTGTTCAATACCGGAATAATAGCCAGGCCGGCGCCAATTGCCAGGTACAAGTTCGACAAAGTCTGCGCCTGCATGCCTTGGGTCGCGTCCACCACCAGCAGGGCGCCTTCGCATGCTTCCAGGCTGCGCGACACTTCGTAGCTAAAGTCTACGTGCCCGGGTGTGTCGATCAGGTTCAATTCGTATGTCACGTCATCCTCGGGCTTGACCCGGGGATCCAGGCTTTGATTACTGGATTCCCGATCAAGCCGGGAATGACGGGGACGGTATTCCATTCTAACTGGCGCGAGTTTGATAGTAATTCCCTTTTCGCGCTCTAAGTCCATCTTGTCCAGGATCTGCGCCCGCATGTCGCGCTTTTCCACGGTGCCAGTCAGCTCCAACAAACGGTCGGCCAGCGTCGATTTCCCGTGGTCGATATGGGCAATAATGCAGAAATTGCGGATGCGGCTTTGATCCATACAGGGATACATTATACCGTTACGGACCAGATAATAACAGGGGTGACTATTTGAGATATTTGCGAAGCAATTGTTTTCTCAGGAAAAGCCCCGCCGACACCGCGCAGGCCACAAGCAGCGACATCGCGATGCCAAGCCCGGAAACTTGGCAAAGCCCGTACACGAGCCACGCGACAAGCGCGAACATATACCACTGGTAGAAGATAGCCCGCCGGCTGCCTGCCGGTGCCAGCCCAAGCGCCAATGTCAGGATGATATCTACCACAAGAAACCCAACATACGCGAAAATGACCAATCCCATGGCCAATACTTGCACGCTCATGCCGAGCGTGCCGGCGAAAAGCAGCCCTAGCCCGGTGCTGACCATCAAAGGAATGAGCAAAATGTCCAAAACAATGTGACCGATGACGCTAGCCGTCCGTGCTTGCATAGTCACAGCATAGCATAGGCGTGACGCTCAGACGTCGATATGAACTGGCTTGATGGCAATGCGCTTCAGCCGCGCCAGTAACGGGCGGGCTTCCTCAAGCCCGAACAACGCGGAGACAGCAATATGCACCGCTAAAACAACCAGGGTGATGAAGAGCAGCTTGCCGCCAAGCGTAATAAAGCCGCGATCGGCCGCTTCGAGCGGCAGGAATGACAGCACGAGATAGCCAGCAATCAGGCTGAAGCCGCTGACCGATATTATGCGTGCCACGCCGCCGAAGAATTCACCGTCGAACAGCTGATGGTCGCGTATCAGCATGACCACCCACAGAATCGCTACTTGGAGCACTGCCACGATCGACTGCGCCATCGCGAGCCCGGCAATGCCATATGCTTCCGGCTTGGCCAGGAAGTACACCAGCGCGATGTTCAATCCAATCGCGAATACCGACACGAACAACGGTGTCTTGGTATCTTTCTGGGCGTAGAACCAGCGGGAAAAGATCGTGTAAATGGTACCAAAAAATATTGCCGCCGACAGGTAACCGAAAATCAACGCCACTTCGGCACTATCGCGGGCAAAGATCAGGCGCGCCAGGTATCCGCGGGTGAAAAACGCCACGACGACAATGGGCATGATGATCCATATCATCGCGCGCAATACTTGGAGGAATTCCTTGCGGAACAAGTCCGGGCGCCCCTGGCTCAACCGGGCATTAAGGCGCGGGAACGCCGCCGTCGAGATGGCTGTGCCGATCAGCAGAATCGGCGCGGTGCTTAGGATATACGCGTTGTTATAGTACGTTACGAAGCCAGCGCCGAGCTGGCGCGCGAAGTGCGTCTCTACTATTGATTCCAGCTGGTCAATTCCCTGGTCGAGGCTGCGTGGCGGCAGCTGCCTCAAAATAAGATGGAAATCCCGGCTCCGCCACATGATCTTCGGCTGGTAGTGGAAATGTATGTTGCCCATGCCAATAAAAACAACCAGCAGTTGCAACAGCGCGCCGATGAGCGCGCCGAGGCCGAGGCCGACAATGCCGATATTGTGCCTGAAAATATAAATGCTCAGTATAATCGCCAGGTTATAAAACAGCGGCGCGATGGCATAGAAGAAAAACCTCCCGAGTGTCTGCTGCATGCTCGTCAATATGCCGGAGATCGTGAACAATAACGGGTTAAAGGCGATGAGGCGCATGATCGTGACAGTCGTATCCAACTGCTCCGGCGTCATGCTCGGCGCGACAATGTATTGCACCAGCGGGCGCGCGAAGATGAAGATCACCGCGCCGACGACCGCCATGATGACCGCTAGCAGGTTTAGTAGGCTCGACGACAAATCCCAAACTGCCCGGCGGTCACCCCGGTGCAAATGGTCGGATAACACCGGCATAAACGCCACGCCCAGCGCGCCGGCCGCGACGGTGAAGAAGAAAAAATCAGGGATGTTAAAGGCGGCGAAGTAGGCATCCGTGCTATGCGCGCCGAGCGCCGAGAAGTTGGCATTTACCAGCTTGGTCCGCAAGAAGCCCAGCACCTGCCCGCTCAAGCTCGCCGCCATCAGCAACGCAGCCACATTGCCGATGGAAATCCGCCGCGTCTTCTTTTTCGCCTCTGGTAGTGAAGGATTCATATTTGTTTCTTACCTATGGCCTATGCTCCCTGATAGTATAGCCCAGCTTCCCTGCCCGCCGCCACCACTTTTAACGCTAACCGGCATAGCATTGACTTGTTAATAAATAATGGTATTATACATTCCAAACGATTATGGCTGCAGAACCTCTTCCCTTGCATGAACCAGACGACCCCCGCGTGTTTACAGGCGAGGTGCTTGGCGCTGACAACCTGGAACACCCGGTGACCTATGATACGGGAGCGACCGAGACCGAATGGAGAGCTTGGGTTACAAGGGAATCGCTCGATCCGGCAACTGCAGCACGAGTTATCGAAATCGTCCGCGCTGAAGCCGACCTTGAGAATAATTTTGCTAGTTACGCTGGATACTCAGCCGCGGCAGCAAATACCGGAGATGGGCGCGCTGTCCGTCAAAAAGCCTGCAGGCCTGGGTTGGACAGATGGTACATACGCGGCGGCGCACTCATGTTACGCTTGTTTGGCAGGGATGGGCGCGAACGCGCTGGCTGGACCGATGAAATGAAGGCAGCAACACGTCGGTTCCAAGAAACTCCGCTGCCTACCGCTCCTGCGCAACCCATACCTGCGACAAACACAAAAGAGCCGACGCCGATAGATCATGCATTTGAAGATGCTGTCTTACAAGCGATCCATGACCCGGACAGTTGTGGTTGGGGCGAATAATCGTAGGCGCAAGCGCACTTATCAATAATCTTAAACCTATAAAGCAAAACCATGGCAGCCGAAGAATTGAAACCAAGCGGCGAACGACAAACAGTAGACGAACTGCTACGGCCGCACGAGCCTTGGGTAGTCATTCCCGAACTCACATATGACACTGACGCGATGCCACCAAGCCAACCAGCCCTCGCACCGGCCGAAGTCGCACCTGGTATCGACCGTTACCGCCATCTGGCTTATATTTTGATTGACCCCATCACTAAAGAATATTTCAGGTGTACATTCTCGGGCGAAACCAGTACATCGCCGCTGAATCGCGCATGGTTTGAACGCACGTACCCAGACGCGCAGCTTGTTTCGGACAAAGTTATCGAGATCCCGAGCAGCAAGAATGCCCAGAGAAGCCGTACCCAGGAGAAGCTATTGGGGCTCATCCCGATAGACGACGTGTTGCTTCCCGGCGCAAATGGTCAAGAACCTAATGGCATCGGTAGCGCATTGGTGGAGAATGCCCGCATGGCTTTGGCGGAAGACCGCAATGCGGCATTAGGTTACCTGTCCCGCAAACTACGCACGTACCTACATACCGTGGCTATTTGGGACAAACATAACGATGGTCCATTCCCTGATCGGCCGGTTCCGAAGAGCCACCGAGCAGGTTGGGACGCAGCGAGACGATTGGCTATCGAAGCCCATGTTACAGCTAGGTTCAGGTCTGGCCCAGAAACTGTACATACAGTCCTGGTACAATCTGGTTCCATCCGATATTGCGTTGCCATGCTTGCGATCGAGTACGGCATCGACGATGCCGAGACGCTGGCGGACGTCATGCTTCAAACCATTACGCCCCAACATCCAAAAGCCTAGCGTTGCAACTACACATCACATTGTTGACGCACTCGTGCTTAAGTGGTATGATCGAATCTTCGATTACATGGCTTTTTGTAGAGGTAGCATGACACAAAATATTCTCGCCCCAGCTAGTATTGAACGTGAGCCAAGCGTGGATGTCAGCGGGTTAGACCCCGTAGACGTGCTGTTGGCACTGCACGGGTACGCAGAACAGGCTGCTTCGCGCCGCGCGGCAGCCAGCCAGCCAGAGCACATACCGGAGTACCCGGTCGTCCGCCGGGAGGAGGTGCTGGCAGCTATACGAAAAGCGCAAGAAGACCACCGCCGGCACCCTGGCACCGGGCTTATCATCCGCACCCTTGGTGATTTTGTCTTGAACACTGACTTAAGCGAGCTTCACGATGGCGCCATCCGTACGGCCGGCTATGACATTTACTATGGACGGGACGCTGGCAGGACGGCTATTGACCGACTGCGTATCCGGCTGTTCGAAGAACAGGAAGCACGCCTCGACGCCGAATATAAAGCAATGCTGGCGCAAAGCACGCGGCACGGCTGTTTAGACATTAGCACCCTAAGGCCAGGCAAGCGCGCGGAGTTGCTAGTCGCATTGCAGCACTATGCAGCACACGAGATTGACCGCCGCTACAATGCTAACGAACCGTACCTTGACGGTATCGGCGATACTGGCGACCCACAACTATGGCTGATCAGCCTCAAGGCTGCCAAGCGGGCACTGCGCCATTCTGCTAAAAGTGAAGAGTTAACGATATTGGGCAACGTCCGTATGGGCGCCTTGGGGATGGATGCTCGTTCTAAGTACTTGAACGTTAACGGCAATGAGGGATTCGATACATTGTTCGGTAACGGAAGTGAGGCGGTCCGATACGTTATGCGCGGTGTGTTCCACCCAAACAACGACGGTTGGCTCGTTCACAAAGCAGCCGCATTGCCGGACTCGGCACCACTTCCCGAACGACTTCCCCAACATAGTGTCAATATATTCGACCGTAGCACTGACTACCATACAGTTCGGTTAGACCCACTGGTTGACCGACCCTCAGGTTCTATAATTCTAGAGGAGCCAGTCCCAAGCCATGATTCTTCTGGGCCAATCCCTGACAGTAACCCTGACCAGGCAGCCCCCCCGACCCGCAGGACTTCGGCTCGTAAAAGTTTTGCGCCACTATTTCACCGAATTCTACGAACGCCTCTGACCAAAATCTTGCAAATGACGCTACCACGATAGCTGATGCGTGCCCAGTGCCGCACGTTCAACGAGGTGCGCTAGTACAGCGCGGCGGCTTTGGGCATGGTGGTGCCCTTGAAGAGTTCTTCTACTTCGGGGCCTTCGACGGTTTCTTTGTCTAACAGGACACTTTTTAGCTTCTTCAGGTGCTCCATGTTGGCCTTGATAACAATTCGGGCACGGTTGGCAGCTTCGGTGATGAGCGCTTCGACTTCGTCGTCGATGGTCTTAGCTGTTTCATCGGAATAGTCACGCTCGTGCACCAGGCGGTCCAGCATCATGCCGTCGTCGACATGGAAGACTTGGTTTCGCAGCTTTTTGCCCATGCCCTGGTTAACGACCATGTCGCGAGCCAACGAAGCGGCCGCCGGCAAGTCGCTGCCGGCACCAGTGGTGACATGGTCGGCGCCGTAGACAATTTCTTCGGCCACTCGGCCACCAAGCATTCGGGCCAGGGCGTCTTTAAACTCAACTATTGAATGATAGCTTTTATCTTCCGGCGGAATAGACCACGTCACACCGCCGGTGCTGCCGCGGGGGATGATGGTGACTTTGTGGATTGGATCACTGTCCGGCAGGACGTGGCCAACAACGGCGTGACCGGCTTCGTGGAACGCGGTGAGCTCCTTTTCTTTGTCGCTCATCACCTTGGTCTTGCGCTCCGGCCCGATCGCCACGCGTTCAAAAGCTTCCGTGACATCGGCGCCACTGATCTGGGAATGGTTGCTACGCGCCGCAATGATCGCCGATTCGTTGGCGATGTTGGCTAGGTCGGCACCAGAGCTGCCGGCCGTTTTAGCGGCCAGTGCATCGAGATCGACGGTCTTAGCTAGCGGCTTCTTGGCAAAATGAACTTTCAAAATCGCTTCGCGGTCTTTGCGTTCTGGCAGGTCGATATTCACACGGCGGTCAAAGCGCCCGGGGCGAAGCAACGCCGGGTCAAGCACGTCGGCACGGTTGGTCGCCGCCAGGACGATGACGTTTTGCCCCTGTTCGAAGCCATCCATTTCAACAAGAATTTGGTTGAGTGTTTGTTCGCGTTCGTCATGCCCGCCGCCCATGCCGGAACCACGGCGCCGGCCAACGGCGTCGATTTCATCTATGAAGATAATGCACGGAGAGTTCTTCTTCGCCTTGGCAAAAAGGTCGCGGACACGGCTGGCGCCGACGCCGACGAACATTTCGACGAATTCCGACCCGGAAATGCTAAAGAACGGCACGTTCGCTTCCCCGGCAACCGCGCGGGCCAAAAGCGTTTTGCCGGTACCAGGAGGGCCAACCAGTAATACGCCTTTTGGAATCCGTGCACCCATCGCCGAAAACTTCTTGGGGAATTTCAAAAATTCGACGACTTCTTGCAAGTCCTGTTTGGCTTCCCCGCTGCCGGCAATGTCGTTGAACGTTGCTTTTTTCTGTTCATTACCGTAGAGCCGGGCGCGGCTTTTTCCAAAAGATAACGCCTGGTTGCCCTGCCCTTGGGCACCACGGAGCATGAAATAAAAGACACCGACGATGAGCAACGCGGTGATGACGGTCTCGCCAATGCTGACCCAGACACCGGAATTATCGGAGGCGGGCTTTGAAGTTATTTGCACCTTGGAGTAGTCGAACCCTTCATCCTTCAGCGTGGCATTCGGCTCGGTGTACGCTTTCAACGTGGCGTTCTGGTCGCCTTTTTTGGTGATGTCCAGCTCGTTGCCGTTGACAACGATCTTGCTGTACTGGCCAGCGTTCGACTGCTGCACGGCCTGGGTAAGGGCGATTTCTTTGAGCGGCGCCGATTGGTTCGTCGCGGCAATGATGACGAGCCCGATAACGACAATAATTGATACAAACGCAATGTTTTTCAGCGTGCGTGAACCACTGCCGTTCGGTCCGCCCCGCTTTGGTCGCAATTTTCCATCCATATGTATATGTAGTATATCCCGTTCAATTAATCTTTGCTAGCGCTCATGCACGACGAGTGCCAAATTATCCTTGGACACGCGGATCGCCGCATGGTGCATGATATCTATTGTACTGCCAGGCTGCTGGGTTTTGGCTGCAACCGTGACGCGTTCGAGCGTCTGGGCGGTGAAATCACGGATGCCATGCGCGCGCAACCAGCCGGCCAGCAGTTCCTTGGCGACGTCATGCGGCAGCTGCGCGAAGTATGCCCTGCCCAACTGGCCTGACGTTGTTTGCGCGGCCAAGATCTGGCGCAGCGACCCGTCGAGCAAGCGGTTGGTCGCCCGCGTATTATCGATAATTTTAAGGAGTTCCTGCCGCGCTTCGTTGCCAAGCCGGGGCATGATCTGGCGCCTGACGTAGTTGCGCAAGTACTGTTCGTCGGTGTTGGTGCTGTCCTCGCGCCACTGCACGTGATGTTCACGGGCATACGAACGGAGGTCTTGCTTCGTGAACCCCAAAAGCGGGCGGAGAATTCCTGGGCGGTTCCCGAGCGGCGCCAACCCTGTCCTGCCCGTGCCGCGCAGCAGGTTCAAGATTGCCGTTTCTAACATGTCATCCTGGTGGTGCGCAGTGATAATGGCCTGAGCATGGTAGTCGCGCTTTACCCGCTCCAGGAAAACATACCGGGCTTTGCGCGCTTCGTCCTCGCTGGCGCTCTTGCCTAGCTTGCCCTCTTCGTACACAAACGGCAATCCATAGCGTTTCGCGACCGTCTGCACCAATTTCCGGTCCTCTACCGAGTCACCACGGATACCGTGGTCGAAATGCGCAACAATGAGCCGGTAGCCGTCAGCTGATAGCTTGTAGCCGCTGCCACCAGCTATTGGCGACAAGCTATTGGTTTGCCCGGCCAGAAGGTCGAGCAAGACCATAGAATCCACGCCGCCGCTCACGGCCAGCACATACGTCCCTGGTTTTACATCTATTTCCATATCTGTAATAATTGTAGCAATGAAAAGTCAAGGGGTCACGTTACTCAGCCGGATTGAGGCTATCGAAACACGCAACAAACGCGTCGAAGCCGACAAGGCATGGGAAGGATCGTGGACACGGCGAATCGCAATCATGCTGTTGACCTACTTAGTTGTCGTAGCCTACCTTGCTTTCGTCGTTAAAATTAACCCTTGGATTAATGCCTTGGTTCCGGTACTCGGCTTTTTGCTTTCAACACTGACCGTAACGCTGCTTAAGAACATCTGGCTATCACGACGATGAAACACATATATTTTGTCAGGCACGGGCTGAGCGAGCTGAATGTGCAGGGGCTCTGGGCAGGCGTACACTTGCGGTCTTCATTAGTCGCGGAAGGCCATGAGCAAGCCCAGCGCGCCGGCAAGCATGCCCAGGCGCTGCACATCGACCACATCATCAGTTCGCCGCTGGAGCGCGCGCACCATACT
>CAZGPZ010000028.1:0-12536 GCA_964527385.1 uncultured Candidatus Saccharibacteria bacterium
TGCCCACTACCGCAAATTATGCCGTGCGAAACAGATAAGCGCAAGCCTTATGCATCACCGTCGATTGCAGCTATAGGACCGACGTCTTCCAGGTAATGGCTTGGGCAAAGTGCTGTATAGGTAATTTCCCGTTCGCCATCGATCGCCACCTGGCTGCCTTCCGCGACGAACTTGCCGTTGACCATGCGCGCGTTGAACTGTGCTCGGTGTTCGCAGCCGCCGCCATGACCACACATGGTAATGGATTCACGCAGCTCGTGCGCGACTTCCATGAGCCGCCGGCTGCCGGGGAACGAATGCGTCTGGAAGTCGGTTCGGAGTCCCCACGCCATCACCGGGATCGCGTGCAAGACCGCCAGCCCAAGCAGCTGGTCCACCTGCCCCGGCTCCAAAAACTGCGCCTCATCGACAAGCACAGCATTAATGCGCCCGACCTCATCCCGCCTGCGCAGCACTTCGGCGCCGATGTCCATGCCAGGCGTGACCAGGAAATCAGCCGGCCGGCAAAGGCCGACACGCGAGACAAGATTGCGGTCGCCTTTCGTGTCCACGGCTGGTTTTGTAACGAGCACTACCCCGCCATGTTCCTCGAAATTGTAAGCGGTCGCTAACAATTTAGTAGTTTTCTGCGCGCCCATCGGGCCATGCTCAAAGTAGAGTTTTGCCATCTCGCCCCTTCAATTGGGTACTACTATAACAACTCAACAATGTATAACAAAAGGGCAAGCCGCGAAAAAGACTATTTTTCCGGATAAATATTCGGAAAGCAGTTGCGTGCTTACAACCGCGGCTGGTAGTACGAGTCAAAATCTGCCTGGAGGCCAGCCAGCAGCGGCGTGAACGTAAAGCCCAAATCTTTCAATTTCTGGTTGGAGCACACGAAATTTTCGTTCGCGAACGGGAACTCGTCTTCTTTGTACCCAACACTGTCGGCAGTTGCATTAAAAGCAACTTTGGGCTCGGCACCCAAAAGCTTCGCTTCTGCCTCAACAAGCCCAAGAAGCGTAATGCTCTCATCGCATGCGCAGTTGAATGCGCCTTCGATTTGCTTCTCAGCCAACATAACCAAGATATCCGCGACGTCTTGTACAAATACAAAACTAGAAATTGCCTGCCCGTTGCCGGGCAACATAATCGTTTCACCGGCATGAAGTTTGCGGTAAATAAAGCTTTCGCGGTCCAAATAATTTGCCGCTCCAAGGATATAAACAGGGCGGATCGACGCGTACTTCTTGCCACTGCCGGCAAGCACATGCTCGCATTCGACCTTGCCTTTGTTGTAGTCGCCCCACACCGGCCACTCGCCAAGCGGTGATTCTTCCGTCAATGGGAAAACTTGCGATTTTTCGTAGGCGGCAGCCGTCCCGAAATGGATGAAGAAATCGTACGACAACTGCTCGAGGGCCGTTTTCGTTTGCGCGCCGTTATACGCGCACATGTCTATAACGACGTCGAAGTGCTGCTTCAAGCCGAACCCATCATTGCGGTCGCCTTTCACAAACACGACGCCGCTTGGATATTCCGTCGTATGTTGCCCACGATTAAAAACGGTGACCGTATGACCATTAGCCACTAATTTGTTGAGAAGGACTGGCCCGACAAAACGCGCGCCTCCAATGACAAGTATTTCCATGCCAAAAGTATAACAAAAGATAGCAGCTTCAACCTAGACCTAAGTGTTTAGCGCATGTTCAGGACGATCAGGCCGACAGCGCCGACGAATGCTGCGCTGATCTTCAACATCAGCCAGCCACGTTCGTGCAATACATAGTAAGCCGCCAGGACCACGGTCACCGCCAGGAAACTTCGCGTCGCCGCAACAACCGGCGCGCTTCCGCTCAGCGCCAGCGCAGCCACGAAGCAAAGCCCCTGGAATGTTCCAGCAAGCCCGTAGAGCACAATATACTTGGCGATAATAGGTTGCTTCAACAGGTATAAGTGTTTTCGTTCCGGAAACGCCAAGACTGTCATCCAAAGCGTCTGCCAGCCCCATCCGAAGACCAGGTATGCCCCGAAATTGACTCGTGTCAGCATGTACCGCTCATATGTAACCGCCATGCCGAGCAGCACGATGCTGCAGAAGGCAATGATGATGCCGCTGGTTTTGGATTTTCGTCGCCCGAACAGGCCCGGCCAACTTGCCAGGCATGCCGAAAAGATAATTAGCACGGCGCCAACTCCTTGAAGGCTGCTTAAATGCTCTTGCAACAGCGCCCCCGCCAGGACAATAGTGATCACCGGCGCAACATTGGAAATGATCGTGAACAGTCCGGCGTCGATATCCTGGCTTGCCCTATAAGACAGTATGCTGATAAGCGGGAATACCAGCTCTCCTGCCATGAGCAGCAAGAAATTATGCCAACCGATCATCAGGTTCGGGCGCATGATCAGCGCCACCACCAGCCCCGCCGGGTACAGCACGCCAAGATAGAAGAACCAGTTTACGAACCGGTTGTGCTCTGGGACAAGCACTGCGAGTTTGCGCCGAAGCAAATACAGCGTGGTACCAAAGACCAGGAAGAGGCCGAGCAGCGCGTGCCATATCATAGAATCCCTAAAGTATACCAAACCCAAAAGCATAACCACCTGCCTGGACCTCGGTCAAGCCCTGGGATGACGAGCATCTTGCGTCATTCCCGCGTAAGCGGGAATCCAGTTAAACAATAAACGACCTTGGCGCTGCTGCATCGCACTGGATCACCGATCAAGTCGGAGATGACAGGCTCCTAGTACCGGATACCGGACCGTGTCCGGATAGACATGCAAAGATGACCCTAGATCGGTTACAGCTTGTTGATCTTGGTCCAGTCTTCTTGGTCGAATCCCTGCTCTATCGCCGCACTGTACTGCTTCCGCACATCATCGAGCAACGGATGAACCACGCCTTCTGCCATGCCTGCCGCGTAACCCAAATCTTTGGCAATCCATTCTACGGAAAAGTTGATTGGCTCAGGCGCCACTTGGTAATCCCGCCACGCCAGGTTCGTGATAACCCCGCCTGGCCGTTCAGCAAGCGCATCGCCGACAAGCTTTTCGTCCAGACCGGCTTTGCGCGCCATGCGCAGTGCTTCGCCCAGCCCGGCTATGTGAATCGCCTGGAGTGTGTTGAGGATCAGCTTGTACTTGGTGCCCGCTCCAACCGCGCCGAAATACCTGGCACCAGAGGCGATCGCTTTCAGGTCCGGCTTTATCTGTTCAAGTTTATCGCTGTCGCCGCCCACGAGCAGTGTCAGGCTGCCTGTCTCCGCGCCGATGCGCCCGCCCGTCATTGGCATATCAATGAATGTCACGTTCGGGACGCTTGCCTTTTCGGCTAGCTCGTCGACCCAAGCAGCAGAAAGCGTCGCGCATGTAATGAGAAATTTTGGAGAGCTGAACGGCCGGGACAAAATGCCGTCTGCGCCAAGCCAAACCGCCCGCGAAGATTCATCATTTGCCGTTACTTCGAAGACAACATCCGCGGCTTCTGCGGCTTCAGCCGGGCTGCCGGCAAGAATTGCGCCTTTCGCGACAAGATCATCTGCCTTGCGCGGGTTGCGATTCCAAACAACAACACTGTATCCTTTTTTCTGGAAATTATCGGCAATGCCATGCCCCATGATCCCCAGCCCAATAACTGCGATTTTATTCATGACCTAATCATAGCAGAACAGCCGCGGTTAGTGTCCGCACCGATGCATTATGAATGAAAGGATAATTATTCGGATGGGGATGGCTGTTCGGTGGAGACAACTGGCTCTGGGATTGGCGGCCAGAATTGCTCGAATACCCCGGTTCTTCCCTGCTTGAGCCGGGCAACGTCATGGTCGACATAACTATATGTCTTATACGGAAGGGCAACTACCATCGCGTGTTCTGACATCCCCGAGCGGTCAGCAGCATTGTAGAATACTGCATCGGGAATGTTATCTACGCCCATAGCGCTTGGCCGGCCTTTGCGAGTGAAGTACGCGAGTGCCAAAGCAAAACCGCCGACATGTTCCTGCACCTCAGCCAAATTGCTTCGCGCCCCTTCTAATAGGGGGCCATCTTCGCCATAAACCTTGGTGTAATAATCAACCCAGAACTGTGCCCTTTCAAGTGCAATATGCCCCCACTTTCGCGCCTGCGCCTGGATTGCATTTTTTGCATCCTCGACTGCACCTAGCTTTTCCACGCCACCGTTGAATTTCTTTTGCCAAAAATATGCCATGTCTTTTATACAATAGTAACTTCTACTACCTGTCAATATTTTTATAACGAGGCGCTAGAAACCAAAGAGCGAAGGAGAGTGAGCCCATTTAGGCGCTATCGTGCACTATTCGGTCACGACCACTGTGCCGAGCATGCTTTGGTGGATGGAGCAATAGTATTGGTACGTGCCTGGCGTGCTGAATGTGAACGAGTACGTTTCGCCCGGGTTGACGTCGCTGCTGGCTGGACCAGTTTTGCCGTCAGTCTCAGTCACCGTATGCGCCACGCTATCATTGTTTGTCCATGTCACCTTCGTCCCGGCTTTCACGGTAATGTTGGCCGGGCTGAATGCGAAGTTTTGGATGGTCACGGCGTTGGTTGCAGCAGGAGTTTGGCTCGAGCTGTTCGAGCTTGAATTGTTCGAATTGTCCATGTTCATGGAGTTAGTGCTACTCGGCGCGCTTTTGTGTGACAGCCCATACCAAACCGCCGCGCCAATTGCTACGGCAACTATCACGACGATTGCATACATGTACGTCTTTTTCATGGAGCCTCCGATCAAAGTAATTATTCCCCAGGACCTGCTCTAAGCATAAATGGTATTATGAAAAATGTGAATAGCAGGCTCAAGCCCAAGAATATACCAGCCCTGTTGCTAAGCGTGGGGTTGGCATTTGTGTTCCTGTACGCGGCGATCGCGTCAACCCTGCAACCGCTGGAGTGGAGCGGTTTTCTGCCTGGTTTTGTACTCCAAGTTGTAGATGCAGGCTTCGCGCTGCATGCAATGGCGGCAACCGAAGTTGCATTAGCGTTGTGGCTGTTGAGTGGCAAGTACCGGAAATACGCGGCAGCTCTTGCGTGCGCCATGCTGGCAGGAATTATCGTTTCAAGTCCTAACCAGCTTATCGTCACCTTCCGGGATGTAGGGTTATTGTTCGCGGCTGCCGCATTATTTTTTATCGGCGACTAGCGACCTTGGTCAGTTGTAAACTTGACATCTTTCTAGTATAATTGCCAGCAATGTGATCGTCCCATTGCAACCATGCGCTGCTCATTCGGCGAACGACATGGACGGACACTATGATCACCAACGATGAATGGGTAGGCCTGCGCCGCTCATGGGCGTCGTCGAACCCGGCGGCGACAGGCTCTTATCAATTAACAAAGAGGCTGTATGCAACACCAAGGCAAAACTCCTGAGGACTACCAAAAGGAATACGGCTGGAACTACGAGGCCAGTATGAAAAACTGGCGGGCGTGGGGTTCGTGGTTCAGCTGGGGCAGCCCGGTCGGCCTAGGCCTGTTCTTCATGTCCTTAGCGGCAACGCTCTGGATCCTGAGCCAGGCCTTCGGCTGGAAGTAACTTCTTCCCGCCGGCAAACAGCACCGCCAATATCGGCGGTGCTGTTTTAATTCTGCGGAGCGTTCGTCAAACGAACGAACCGGTTTTGACTTCGCCGGCGCGTTTGTAATTCGCAAAAATGACGC
The DNA here is from genome assembly GCA_964527385.1 of uncultured Candidatus Saccharibacteria bacterium. Classification (GTDB taxonomy): domain Bacteria; phylum Patescibacteriota; class Saccharimonadia; order Saccharimonadales; family UBA4665; genus JANWHZ01. The sequence goes on from CAZGPZ010000028.1 coordinate 5,662, forward strand.
CGAGCGGCGAAACCTGGGATTCTATAAGCTCGAACGCGGCAGGCATCGTTCCTTCGGCGAATAGGTGCTTGCCGCTGCCCAGCGTCACTGGGAATGTCTTCAGCCATAGCTCGTCAACAAGATCGTTTTTCAGGAGTGTCTGGATGAGGTTGCCGCTGCCATGCACTTGTAGCATCGGCCCGTCGCCTTGCTTCAGCTCGCGCAGCTTTGCGACCACGTCGCCATCAATAAGCACGGACTTCTCCCAACTAAGTTCGGGCGACGAACTGGCAACGACATATTTCGTCGCCTTGTTGAACGGCTCGGTTACAGGGTTGCTGTTGTCTTGCTTCGGCCAATACGCAGCGAAAATGTCGTACGTCTTGCGGCCGAGCAGCAAATCGAACGGCATGCCCATTTGCTCGCCCATTACCTTGGCAGAAAATTCATCAAAATACGGCACTGTCCAGCCGCCGTATTTGAAGCCGCTAGAGGTGTCTTCGTCAGGCCCGCCCGGCGCCTGCATCACTCCGTCCAAACTGATAAACGATAATACAACTAGTTTTCTCATACCGATACCTCCTTCGCGATTGTTTGTCTACGTACAGTTTACTCTTGGCGGGAATTCTAACAATGAAAATACTAGCTCAGCGGGCGCTATAAGACCGTACGCAGGAGCTCGGGAAAACCGTTGCGAAGTTCTGTGGAATCGAAGTGGCGTTTATCGGTATATTGGTGAATGTCCAAGCCCCTTGCTTTGGCCTTCAAAATTTCAACGCTTTTCACGACGCCACTGACGACATCGTCGCTTGAGACAAACACAGCCGTGCCTTTCGTTCGCGAAGGAAAATCCGGGTCAATTTCAAAGTTAAAAAAGTCAGCGGTATCAGAAACTGGATTATTATCCGGGTTCATCCACGGCGCAACTAGAGCGACCTTGCCAACGTGCAAATCTTTGTGTTCACTCAAATAACGGACCAAAAATCCGCCACCACAACTATGCCCGACCAAGATTGTAGCTGGCTCAATATCGAAACGTTCAAATTCCTTTTTCCACTCTTCGTAACGGGGACGAAATGGAAATGGCGGCTCAATCACGACCGCATGAATATCCTTTAGAATCAGCTGGCGTTTCAGCCAGCTATACCAATGGTCTTCGCTATTGCTCGGCCGCGTCGGGTCATAGTGTTCATCTTTGTCGGGACGCCCCGGCACAATAATCGCATTCATGGCTCCATAATACCAAAGACACTCGCCGACTTCTCTATATAACGCTGAGAACAGTGAAAATGCTACAATTGCTCGCATGTATTGGTTTGCCATCGCGATTATCCCGCCGATCTTGTGGAGCATTAGCAACCACATAGATAAATATCTATACGAACGCTACTACCGCAAATCGCTGCCCGGCTCGCTGATGCTTCTCACCGCAGCCATCAGCTTCTTTATTGCGCTTGGGGTTGGGTTATTTCGCCATTCTGTTTTTGCGCTGCCGACGCGTTCAATATTGGTACTGCTTGTAGCCGGCGTCCTGAACTTCGCGTATATTTTTCCCTATATCTATGCACTGCTCCAGGACGAAGCGTCGCGCGTGGTGCCGCTGTTCCAAATGGCGCCGGTATTTAGCTACCTCCTGGCATGGCTGTTCTTGCATGAACACTTGACATCCGTACAACTAGTCGCAGGCGTTATTATCACCCTGGCAGCAATCGCTATTAACCTCGACCTGGATAACCGGTTCCGCCTAAAGAAAACAGTCTTTTGGTTGATGATGCTCGCCGCCGTTGGGTTTGCTGCTGAAGGTTTCCTGTTCAAGTATGGTGCCACAAATTATGGATTCTGGGATGGTGTATTTTATCAATATAGCGGCATGGCGCTTGCGGGCCTGGTCGTTGCAATTATTAGCAAGCGCTTTCGCGATAATTTTATGATGGTTTTCCGTGCCAACGTGCACTCTATCCTTACGATTAGCCTGCTCAATGAAGCAATCACAATCGCCGCGTTTATGACGTATAACTACGCGACGCTATTGGCGCCGCTGGCACTTGTTACGCTGGCGTCGATTAATACGCAGCCGTTCTTCGTCATTCTGTTCGGCATTATTTTAACCGTTTTCTTTCCTGCGCTTGGCAAAGAGACGATCACCCGCCGGCACTTGGCACAAAAGATCGCCTGTGTCGCAATTATATTTTTGGGCAGTTATTTGCTGGTTACACGCTAGCAGGTGTTACGCTTCGGCTTCGATTCGTACGTCGATAAAGTTTCCGTCGATGGCGCTATCGCCGTTCATCCATATCTTTTGTGACACTGCTTTGTAGATGCGCCGGGGCTTATCACCTAAATACTGCTTGCCGTCGGAAGAGTTGAACGGATTGTCGCCAAATACAAGCGCAGCTTGCATCACATCTTGCTCGTCGGTGAGTTCCGTGGCATTAGCAAGCATGTAGACACCGCTAAGCGGTTCGCCATCCATTGGCGTCGAATCGTAGACCACGATAAATGCTTTGCTATTCGCGCGGATATTTTGCGAGTGCTGGTTATCCTTCCATGACGCCCAATACAACGTGTAGTCATTTGGAAAGTGAAATGCCGCTACCGGTGTGTTCCACGGCTGTCCGTCATCACTAACGGTCGCAATAGTTCCAAATATGATTCGGTCGAGAATTGCCTTCGCTTCAGCGCTGGGTTGAACCATGGCTCTACTATAGCAAAAGCTCGCCGAGGCGGATAAGTCGATCGTGAATTTGCTGCCGGAGATAGCGAAGCACTCGGAGAAAACACCTACTTTGTTGCCCCGAGCGCTAATGTTTTCAGGAGTGGGAATTCGTCGTACACTTGCCCCTTGGAAACAGAACCAAAATGACCGTCGTTTCGCAACACCTGCGTGCCGCCCAAATGCCCGAACATTATGCGGCCCTGCTTGTCATCACATGCCCAAGGATCGTTGTACGAGTTGATGAAAATAAACTCCCTGCAGTGCTGCTTTATCTTACCCCAATCATATGTTTCCTGGAGCACTGGGTCTTCCATTTGGTCGTCCGGGTGCTCGCAGTACCCGGAGACGAGAATTGCTTTGGCGATTTGAACATTAATATTTTCCAAGATGCTCAAAATAAGCGGGCCTCCGGCGGAATGACCGACCAGCATCGTTTCGGCATCAAAATTATGCTGTTTTAACACCTTTGGCAGGAATGTGGCGATAGATTCTTTGTTTATCTCCGGGTTGCTCGGCACCTCTACTTTGTAGCCCGCCTTTTCCAGCTCCCCAGCCAACCATTTATACCAGTAGCGGTCCGGGTTGTCGTCAGTACCATGAAAGATAACGGCGTTTTTCATATAGTTAGCATAGCAAAAATATTAGCGAATATGGCATGAAACATCATTCTTGGACTGGCCGCGTTACAAAGCAAAGTTACAAGGCCTCAACCCTAGAGTCTTGGCTAGAAGTATCATTCCTCTTGTATTCGCGAAGTATTGCTTCCTGTTGCGCCTCGTCCAGGACCAAAACTTCTCGGCCTTTACTGCCATTGGGTGAGCCGAAAGAAGACTTGGACGGCTGGTCCATTTCACCTCTGCCAACAAGCCTTCGCACAATTCTCTGGAGAGTCACGTAGTGGATGTCTTCCCGCCTGGAAAAATCATACATAGACATGGTGCCTTCAGCCGGTTCATTCGCGTTTTGGGCTTCGTAAGCCGTTTTGATCACACCTTGATGCGACAAGGGCACATATTTGGTCCTTCTCGATCCAAACGCGGGCAAACCGCTGATCGTCCCGTCCCGTATGAGCCTATCGACTATCCTTTGTATTACCACGTACTTCGTGCCCAAGCTTTCTGCAAACCCGCCGATCGTCATGCCGCCTTCGGGAAGTTCAGTCAGCCGGCCTTCCGCATCTGCAAGTTTCCACACCGCGTCCTGCTGTTCTTCGGTCAGCCCAAGGGCAATGCCAATATTATCGCCAAAGTACATTTGGTGCGCCCTGCCAGCTTCGTTATCTTCCGACGTGCGGGCCAAAATCTCCAAGACAGTCTTCCGGTCAAAGCCAAGCTTGCGAGCGAATTGGCGCAGCGTCATAGCACCCGGCGTTATCTCCGAACGAAGATAATCCGATCGCCGTATGCTGCCAGGCGCAACCGGACGAACGGGATCTTCGATGGCGTCACGTACTGCCGAGGCAAACGCATCGGAAACGGCGTTAACTCTTTGCCCCGAGCCAGGATAGTCAATCAACAGGCGGTTAATGTCATCCTTCGTCATTGTTGCGATTTGGTCCGCGTCCACGCCATTATTTGCCAACACGCGCGAATCCAATACATACGTAATATTCGCCGGCTGATCGCACACCAATACGATGCGGTCGAGTTCTGGAATAACCACCTGGTAATAACTTGCCGGGCGATATACCTGCTGCGTTACAGAACCTGTCCGCAACAATAACTCATCCCTGTTGTGAACGTTTACCTCAAACGATTGGCCAAGCACGAAAAGGACGGTCAGCAATCGTGATTCAGCAGCAGGCAGTGGGGGACCCGTTTGTGGCGTCGGCTCAACATGGCTATCGGGCCTGGGCGGTAGTATGATATGAGTCAGTTTTTCGGCTTCCGATACAACTTCATCGAGCCTGCCAATGCTGCGCCCGATTGCATCAACATGGTCGAGCATTGATTCAATGTCCTGCAGCCCGAAATGCGCCAAAGCAGCATCTTCGAGGTCGCGCTTGGTCGCATACGCTTCTTCGGGTACGATTTCGCCGTATTCTTCGATAGCAGATCCAACCAAGCCGATCAATTGGCCAAGCGCGTCATCGGTGTAGCTACGTATATTTCCCGGCGTAAGCTCCGTGCCGAGTATGGCATCCAGCCGCGCCTGGTATGCCTCGTTGTTTTGGGTTTGCAGTTTATCCTCGCCAACCATAATGGGCATTTAGTATAAACTATTTTCCATATATTAACAACTTGGGCTTCTCCCCCGGGCAACGCAGCAACGGACCAGTTTGTGCTAGTTTGCGTGCTACTCGATATGACAGCATATTTGCTAGACTTATATACATGAAAGCAAGCTCGGCTAAAACAGTAGATGAGTTCATCACTGAAGCACCCGCGGAAGCACGTTCAGTCCTCGAACATATCCGCAAAGTCGTAAAGCAAGCCGTCCCGGACGCTGAAGAAACGATGGGCTACGGCAAGCCGTACTACAAATACCACGGATGGATGACTGGCATCACGTTATACACCAAGCATCTGGGCGTCGAGATTTGGGACGGGTTGTCAGGTGATGACCGCAAAGAGCTCGAAGCAGCCGGCTACAAGACAGGCAGCAAAAATTTCCAAATTCGGTATGACCAAGCAGTCCCAACAGAACTGCTCACGCGGCTCGTCAGAGCCCAAGCCAAACGCAACGAACAAAAGGCGTAACCTTATTGAGGGATCGGCGCGTACATCAGGATGACGCCGCCAGTTTGTAGGCGTCGTTCTGAGAGTAGTTGTAGCTTTTGATAGGGCAAGCCGTCAGTAAATAAACGCCTGCCTGTGCCCAAAAATACCGGCGCGACGCACAAACGGTACTCATCGAACAAGCCGGCTTGCATCAGCGACGCCGACAGTTCGCCGCTGCCGAACACGAATATGTTGCCATCGCCTTCCCGTTTCAATTTCGGCAGTTCGGTAACTGCGTCACGAACGATTGTCGTGTTCTTCCAATCGGCGTTTTTGAGGCTTGTCGAACAGACAATTTTCGACAGTTTATTCATGTATTTCGCCGTTTCCCCTTCGTCGGGATCCGCTTCGGCGTTAGCCCAGTAACTGGCCATGCCTTCATAGGTTTTCCTGCCGAAAACAAGCATGTCCGCGGTTTGGAGCTGCTCAATACTATAATCTCGGAGCTCTTTGCCGAATACAGATTTGTGAAAATCCAAATCCCACGCCTTCGTGCCCTCAAAGTAGCCGTCGAGCGAAATCACGTTCCACATGATGAGTTTTCTCATATCCTTATGGTAGCAAAAGCATGTGGATTTTCGCACCTAAATGGAAGGCAATGATTGGGGTTATGACTTTGCGGCTTTCCGGAAGCGCTGGAACGGCTACGACTTGCTAGCCAGGAACTTGCCGGCAACGCTTAGCGCGAATGAAGGCAAGATAATAAAAACCGTTGCCATGAGAAGCCGCATAATCAACCTGTTGAAATCGGACATATCGTTATCGTTAGCCGGCATGGTCAGAACCTGTATTATGCCCAAAACACCAAAGACAACCGAAGCGCCGATGAATACACGGGTAGCTACCTTTTGCATACTTATATTTTAACAGACCTCCTGTTAGTCAGCGAAAACCAAAGCTAATGCCTTTGCTGGTTTGCAACGCCCAGGCCTATGAACCCTGATCGCCAACTCGTAAACCGTAGTGACGCGCCTTATCATTGGTTTGTTGACATTGTATTGTGCTCATGCTATAATCTAATTTCAATGCGGGATTTATCCCGAAAATCTCTTCAAAATACATAGTAATTGAAAGGACCATTAATGTGGATCTTTTGGGCACTTCTGAGTGCCATCTTCGTGGCTAATCGCCGCATATTTGAAAAGAAAACAATGAAAGGCATTCACCATTTTACCTATGGATTTTTAGTGCAATGCGTTTCACTGCCATTCCCAATGGCGATCACACTATTAAGCGACAAATTATTGAACCCGTTCAGCTTAGGATTACATTTCTGGGTACCGGTACTGTTGGTATCTGCAGGATATTATCCACTAAACGCATACTTGTATAAGCGTGCCATTAGTGACGGCGAGTTTACGAAAGTACTGCCTCTCCAAAGCTTGTCGCCAGCTTTTGCGCTGTTGCTGTCATGGATCACTCTCGGTGAAGTACCGAGCAGTATTGCAGCCGTTGGCGTG
>CAZGPZ010000029.1:0-12511 GCA_964527385.1 uncultured Candidatus Saccharibacteria bacterium
CCAGGTGACGGTGTAGGGCACGTCGACTTGGTCGGACGGCTTGAATGCGTCGCACGCCTCGGAAACGGTCATGAACGTATTGCCTTCTGTTTTCAGCCACTGCTTTGGCAAGTGGAATAGGAAGTCAAAGATGCCTGTCTCGTCCCATTGGTGTTCCCCGAATGTTTCGTAGTCCATGAAGAGGTTGAAATTGGTCGCATTCGGGTCGGCATTCAGCCAATACGCGAACTTGTCGGCAGTAAGTGGCCACTCAGGCCAGTTGCGATCGCTGAAACGAAACGCGATATCATCGCTCAACTTGTAATTCTTCATGAGCAAACGGATGTGGTCGGTGTAGGCGGGACGATAGATGTAGTTCGGCGAACGCCAGCCAAGGACTTTGTCCCAGCCTTCCGCCAGCACGCCCTTGTAGCCCGCTTTGTCCGCCCAGTAGGCGACGTCATTATTGTATGCGAGCTCTGTGTTGCGGAACACGTTTGGCTCCTGCCCGAAGACCGCTTTGATCTTCTCGCGGTGCATGGCGACTTGTTTTTCAAATTCGTCACGCGAGTAGAAAAACGCCAGGGTGTGGTGGTACGTCTCGCCAACAATCTCAACGCGGCCAGTTGCGACTAGGTCCTTGAAAGATTGCAGCGCCTCAGGCGACCATCGTTCTAGCTGTTCCAGAACGGTGCCCGTGATGGACAGACTGAGCTTGAACTGTGGGTTTTGCTCAAGCAATTCTATTAGACGACGATTAGTGGGCAGGTATGACTTGCTAGCGACTTTCTTGAGGATAAATTCATTATTCGTTAAGATTTCGCCCCGTGCGTCGAAGTAATCGTGCGTGTGCGCGGTGTCTAGGGCAGTATAGTGCCGGATACGGTACGGTTGGTGCACATGCATGTAGAGGACGATTGCTTTCATGCTGCTGCTCCCATAGATTCATACATGTGGTGCAAGCGTTCCGCGGAAAAATTCCAGGTTATGCGGTTGTACTCGACGGTCGCGTTGGCAAGCAGCTCGTCGCGCAACGGGTCGTTCTGCACGACGGCGATGATCTGGTTCGCCATTTCGTTGATGTCCCAAAAGTCGACTTTCAGGGCGTTGTACAAGACTTCGCCGACGCCCGATTGCTTGGTAATCAACGATGGTGTCCCGTAACCGATCGCCTCCAGAGCGACCAAACCAAAGGGCTCCGAAACTGAAGGCATGGCAAACAAATCGCCGATAGCGTACGCGTCACGGCACTCTTTGCCCCGTTGGAAACCGGCAAAGATGACGTTCTTGGCAATGCCGAGGTCGGCCGCCAACTGGATGAGCTCGTAGTACTGCTCGCCGCTGCCGACGATCAAGAACATGGTTTTTGGCACGCGCTCAACGACCAGCTTCGCGGCGTGCAACAGGTTGGGCAAACCTTTCTGAACGGTCAACCGTCCGACCGTCGTCACAACCCGATATCCTTGGGCGCGCAAAGCGGCAAGGTATTGGTACGTATTGGCGAGGCTGAGGTCAAGCGGCACGACATCTTCGTGCGCAATGGCGTTGTGCACGACATCAATTTTGTCGGCGGGAATCCCATAGTCGCGCATGATCGCCTTGCGCGTAAAATCACTGACCGCGACGATCCGGTCGGCCAACTGGAACGCGATACCCTCGATCTCGTGAACAAAGGGGTTGCCGCGGTGCCCGCCGGCACGGTCCGATTCGACAGAATGGACATGCGCGATCACCGGGCAACCAAGAATTTCTTTGGCGCGCAGGGCAGCCCTGAAGGTCAGCCAGTCGTGCGCATGGATGATATCGTAGTGCTGGTTTTCAACGATGCGCCCGATTGCCGCCTCGTACATCTCTTGCTGGTCACCGATGGTGTGCCATTCTTCGCTGCCATCCTCCATGACATATTTGTAGCTGTCGTATGCGATGCCGGATTTCAAAATTGACCGTACATTTTGTGGGGTCGCCGCCGTCACGCGCATAAAATCAATGCCGTGGTCGGCCTCGTACGGCAGTATAAACTCTATGTCGATATCTCGTTTGGCGAGCGCCTTGCAGAGGTGGTAACATGCCACCCCGAGCCCACCGCTATTATGAGGGGGCAGCTCCCAACCTAGCATCAGTACCTTCATTCGCTGTTTGGCTTTCGGATAATTGTTTACTTTCAATATATATGAGATGCGCGCTAAGCACAACCGTCTTGGTCACAGATTTTGCCCTGCTTATATTATATTGGCTGGTTTTTTAGGCCCAACAGGTATCCAATAGCTGTCGACGCAACACTTATAACTGGCCATGTTATCACTGCCCACACATAGGCCTGCCACGGCAATATAACGAAAGGTACTGTTGCCAGGCTGGCACCTATAATGTAATCCACCTGGTCAAACGGCGCCCAGCTTTTGCCCGGCGGCGTGCCCACGCGGCGCTTGAAAAAGCTTTTCAGCGCATCACCGCCCAGCGCGCCAAGACCAAATAGTGGCCCGATGACGAGCGCCGGCAAGCTGGCGTATACGACAGGGGATCCTAAGTGTTGGAGCGCCACGAAATGCCCCGCGAGCATCTGCTGTAGCCAGAATACCGCCGTTGATACGATAACGCCGCAGGCAATGCCGCGCCAAGTTTTATGATCGCCCAGCAGGCGCTGGCCGCGAAACATGGCGCCGCCGTCGATCGGCGCCGAAAAACGCGCCAATACCGGGACACGCGCTGCCAAAATCGGCGCGACATTGCCTGCGCCGGCAGGCAGGAAGAACCAAAGCGAGAGCAAGATGTCATGCATAAAGGATGATTCTTCTTTATATACCATGTATTGTATCATTGACCATAGACGGCGAAACAGGGAACTGGGACATGCAATTACACCATCCACACACGCGACCAGACTGGGAACTGGTAGATGTCACGGCCCAAAATAGGTGGCAGCGGCTGGCTGCGAGGACTCATGGCGTCGCCACGCCTGGCAATACGGCAAGCTTGGGCGGAATTTGTTTAGTATTGGCAGGCCTGTACATGGTGGCACAGGGTACGCTGGTTGCCGGCTTTTTCTTCGTGATTGGCGGGCGCCTGTTGGACCTTTTGGATGGTATCCTTGCCGACACGACAGGGACCAAAAGCCCGCTGGGCGCGCAAATTGACGCGTCGCTCGACAAAATGGCCGCATTCGCGGCACTCGCCGTGCTCGCGAATGCAAGGGTTATGCCGGGTTGGCTGGCAACCGTTATCGCTATTGAGGCAGGCATTATTGCTATCATGTCGTTGATTGCCCGGCAGCGTTTCATGCGCCTCGTGCCGAGCAAGAACGGCAAACTGTCTGGCTGGTTCCTGTGGTCGGGCGTCGCGTTTTTCTTCGCCGGCGCGGTTTTGCACGGGCAAGCGGCTTGGCTTCCATGGGTTTTTGTCGCTGCTTATACGGTATCTGCCGTGTCATTGCTGCTTGGCGCGATCGCTGCCGCCGGCTACGTACGCATTGCCTTTGGGTTGAGAACAGAGAAATTCACAGCACTGGGTGAATTCGACCGGTATATCATCATGCGGAACCCCGACAGCACCGAAGCCTTTAGGGTGGCTAGCCGGATCCAAGAACTCCGCAAGTTGGCGCCTGAGGCGGACATTACTGTTTTCGATACGGTGGGCGGCGGCGTTGACGCTAATATGCCACAATTTTTAAGCCTAGCTACACGGCTTGGGCCGCGTACACTGCTATGCATCGGCGGCGGCGACGGCACAGCCAATCTGGCGATAACGTGCCTTGTGCACGGGTCAGGGTTGCCTGATGCGGCCAGGCTGACACCAATCCTGCCCCTATGGTGCGGCAATGCGAACGACTTAGCATACATATTGAATGGGCGGCCGACCACGAAGCCCGTCGGCAAGGTCATGGGGCGTGGGCGCGTCGTGCATATCCGACCGCTTCTGTGCACGCTCAAATCCGGCCATGCAAGCTCAACGCACCTTGCTGCCAGCTATGCAAGCTTCGGGGCGAGCGCTTTCGCGACACAGGAGATGGAGCGGACACTGCGGACAAAATCGCCCATCCGGCGTTTCGTCGTCAGCCGGTTTGGCCAGGAGGTCATAGCAGCACTCTGGGCACTCATGCGCTCGCCGACGTTTCGTGTCGAGGAGAATGGCAAAACACGGGTAATATTCGAGCGCACGCACCTGAACGGGTCGCGTTTCGCGAAAGTCATCGGCTTGCCGCTGCGCCTGACGGATGAGCGGTTCCATCGCATGACCATCGAGCACAAGCACTTGCTGTCGTTTGCGCTGCACGTGCTTGGGTTAGTCGGTGACCGGCAATTATCGAAGAAAACGATTATCAAAGATTCGTTCATCGTGCGCGACGACGTGTGGGCACAGTTTGATGGCGAGCCGGTGCGCATACCAGCCGGAACGACGGTGACGATATCAATCGCCAAGCAGCCGTTTTACGCGCTAAGCACCCGGCTCGCCCGGTAATTACCGGGCAGCTTGCCCCATGGCCGCATTGCCGAGAGCCGCGATTTGAGCCTCGCGGAACGCTTCGTATCGCTGCGTGACGGTTGCATCAATACGGCTGAACCAGGCAAATACCGCGTCGCCAAGCTCCGGGTTCAAATCATGGCGGGCACGATGGATAATATCCCATGCTTGGCCAGAAGATAGTGGATAATCTGCTGCGGGATACATTGACGTAAGCCCTTGCATCTCCGCGATTGCCCTGTCTTCTTCGGCGGCGCCAACCTGCACCCGGTGCGTATCGCCGCCCGGCAGTATGGCGGCAGTATACTCCCCAGCCCCGTAACCGCCGACACACGTTATTCCCGCGATACTGCCATTGTCATCGAATGCGACGACAGGCGTTTGGCGTTTCCTGTCGGCCAGCTCGTAATCACCAAGGATACTGCGAGCTTGGGCAAGTGTTTTTATAATACCGCTGTTCACACACCTTATCGCGGCGTCCCAAAAGCCTTGTGGGTCGGCGAAATGGGTCGCGCCGGAAAGAGTCACCATACGAAAACGATCGTCGCCCGTCACCCAATAGCGCACGCCATTGATGTCAGCCGCTATCGGTTGCTCGCCGGCAACACCTACTTTCTCTTGTCCTGTGTGTTGATTCATCCTGTTACGGTACCATGTCGCCGTATTGGCGGCAATATTTTGAGCCAACGGTACGCATGCTACTTAGCGCGATTACAGAGCTACGCGCGAGTGTTGTGACATTACCGCGAAGTAACCAACACTAGAAATATTTGCGAAGAAGGTACCGCACCATATCTTCGATGTCATAGTCTCCCAGCCTGGCTAGGCGAGCCGCTTCTTCGTCAACCACCAGAGGCGATACTAATTCGCCCTTGACCAGCTGGGCATTTGTACTATCACCAACTTCGTAGCCGGCACTACCGCCGCCTCCCCATACATAGTGCGGGAGAGCTTCATTTGCTGGCTGCCGTGGAGTTGTACTCATTTGTCCTCTGTCGATATCTTCGTATTTGCTCATGATGTTTATAATCCTGTAATGCATAACACATGTCAAGATGGTATGCAATTAATGGCAGGGGCAGTAGGAGTCGAACCTACCTCTAAGGTTTTGGAGACCTTTATACTAGCCGATGTACTATGCCCCTTCGCCCACTGGCGACACCCGTAAACGGGTTTCTCCACGCGCAGGCAAAATGGAATACATTTTGTCTGGCTCTCTTCCCGAATAACAACAGGGAACAGAACAGTGCAATTGTACGATAATCGGGTAAAAAATGCTACGGGCAAAGCTTCCAAATGGGGGACAAATCTGTTATACAATAAGGTACATGTTGAAGAATGAGCCTACGCAACCGGTACTAGTCCTCCTGTACGGCTTTCCTGGTTCGGGGAAAACGCATTTCGCGCGGCAATTCTGCGACCATATCCAAGCCGCGCATGTCCAAGGCGACCGTATCCGGGGCGAGCTTTTTGAAAAACCGCGCTATGACAAACAAGAGAACGATGTCATCAACCAGTTGATGAACTATATGTCCGAAGAATTCCTAAACGCGGGCTTGAGCGTGATATACGACGCCAACGCGATGCGCTTGAGCCAGCGCTTGGCCCTGCGCGACCTCGCCCGCCGGACGCGCGCAATACCCGTGCTTGTTTGGTTCCAAATGGACTTGGAAAGTGCATTCCTGCGCAATATGAAGCGCGACAAACGGCGCGCCGATGACAAATACGCAGCGGCATTCGACAAGAAATCATTTGAAAGCATCATCGGGCACATGCAAAACCCCACGCCATCCGAAGATTACGTGGTTGTCAGCGGCAAACATACATTCAATGCCCAATACGCCGCCGTCGTGCGCCGGCTGCGCGACTTAGGGCTCCTAAATACCCAGAGCGCAGCACCGATGGTAAAGCCCGGGCTTGTCAACCTCGTCCCGCAAACCAACCCGTACAAAGGGCGCGTCGACAACACCCGGCGCAACATCATGATCCGCTAGTAGAAGCTATGAGCTAGCAACCATTAGCTTGTGGCATTGCAGCCTCTAACAACCAAGGACTACCAGCTATAGGTTAATCATATGCCGTTCAAAGAGTTCGATATTCATGGCATTGGCAAAGTAAAGATTTATAAGCGGCGGGGTAGCCGGAATGTGCGGTTGACCGTGGCTGCTGACGGAGCGGTCCGTGTAACCGTGCCATATTGGGCACCCTACCAAGCGGGTGCCAATTTTGCTGCGTCGCGGCGCGCCTGGATCGCCGCGCAGGGCAGGCAAAAAGGTACGTCATTGCAACCCGGACAGATAATAGGCAAATCGCACCACCTGTTTTTCGAGCAAAGCGCTACGGTGGACATGCCCAAAACAAGCGTGAAGCGGGGACAAATTGTCGTGGTTTACCGCTTCGACCAAACAGCCGAAGACCCTGATGTCCAGGCCGCGGCCGTAGCGGCCAGTTGGCGCGCGCTTCGCCAACAAACCCGCCAGCTCCTGGGCAAACGGCTCGCCGAGCTTGCCCAGGCACATGGCTTTGTGTACCGAAGCTTCGCGGCCAAACGCATGAAAACGCGCTGGGGCAGCTGTGACCAGCATGGCAACATCGTGCTGAACATCTTCTTGGTGCAACTGCCATGGGAATACATCGACTACGTCATCCTGCATGAGCTTGTCCACACCCAGGCGCTGAACCACGGCCCGGATTTCTGGCGGCTGCTTGAATCACATTTGCCCGGCGCACGGGCGCAAAAGCGCGCCATGAAGCAATTCCAACCAGCACTATTCCCCACGGCACCAAGTCCGCAAGCATAAATGTTTTGCCGCGATGGAAGCTATGGCATAATAACGGTATGTTCCCATGGAAACGCCAGCAACCTCCGAGCGTGCCAGCCACGCAAGCAGAGGACCAATCCGAGCACTTGGCACATGAACGGCTCAACAGCCTTATCAACAACATGGCTGACGGCGTGTTGGCGTTGGACCAAGATGTCAACATCGTTATCTACAACGGCGCCGCGCTGAACTTGCTCGACCGCAACGACCCCATCGGCCAGAAGCCGCTGAGCGAAGTATTCCACCCTATCGACAAGGACGGGGGTGCCGTGGATGTCAACGCGCTCGTCAAAGCCGCGGCGACCCCGACCGTCAACCGGGATTACCGGCTGAAGTACGGCGACGACAGCGCGATCAACCTCTACATGAGCATCGCGCCGGTCAAGCTTGGGTACGGCGAGCAAGGCCAGCAAGGCTATGTCGTGCTCATTCGTGACATCACCCACGAGAAATCGCTTGAAGAGGAACGGGATGAGTTCATATCCGTTGTCAGCCATGAGCTCCGCACTCCCATCGCGATCACTGAGGGCAACGTTAGTAATGCCATGTTCATCGCCGACAAATCCGGCGACATTGCTAGTATCAAGAAAGCCTTGGCGGAAGCGCATGACCAGGTAATTTTCCTCGCCGACTTGGTGAACGACCTATCCATGCTGTCACGCGCTGAGCGGGGGGTCATGCCCGTGGACGTGGCGCCCATTGATATCCCAGCCTTCGTTGAGGAGCTTATGAAGAGTTACCAAAAGCAAGCCACGGAATGCGGTCTTAACCTCGTATCGAAGGTCGCTGTTTCGCCAGGCACCACGCTCTATTCCAGCAAACTGTACGTGCGCGAGGTATTACAGAATTTCATTACCAACGCCCTCAAGTACACCGAGAGCGGTTCGGTGACGATTGCGGCCGAGAGCAACGTGGACGGCGGGATCAAATTCTCCGTGGCTGACACCGGCATTGGCATCAGCCAAGGCGACCAAAAACGCGTTTTCGAAAAGTTCTTCAGGAGCGGCGACTTCCGCACTACGAAAGCCAGCGGCACCGGGTTGGGATTGTATGTCACACAAAAGCTGGCTAAGCTCATGAACGCGAAAATTACCTTTGCCAGCGAATTGAACCAAGGATCGACCTTTTACATCAACGTGCCGAACTTGCCGGTGCAGGCAGAGCCAGCGGCACCGAACGCACCGCAAGGGGCTCAGCCTAGCGCTTCGGCGCCATCGGCGGCAGCTGGGCAACCACCCGCATAACGGGTATGCAAACGTTCCGCCCTTTCCATTCCACTGTAAAGAATTCGTAACGGATCATCGAGTAGTTGAGCAACGCTATGTCGGCAATACAAGCAAACGGCAGTAGCACCAATGACCGCACCAGCCATAACCGATAGGCAAGCGTTACAACCAATGCGTAGGCGCACGTCAGGATAATCACCGTAGCACCACCCAAGATCGCAAGGTAGCTGGAGAGATTGGCCGGCTTCGCAGCGACGAGCAACCCGAACGGCATTATAATCCCGAACAACTCAGCGAGCGTGAGCGCAAAAACCATCTCGATGCGGCGGTGGACTTGTGGATAGCGCGTCCGCACCGCCGTGGCCAGCTGCTCGTCCGAAGTCTTGTTGCTCGTAATATTCATTTTGTCATTGCCCTGCATGAAGCTGTATCCGTCGTGCACTGCGCTCACACGGGCAAAGTAGCTTTCTGGAACAACCGACCGGCTCACCGCGCCAAAGCCGCCCGCGCTTGCCAACAATTCGCGTTTGGCGATCCAGCATGTGCTCAGCACTGCCGGGCGGTGGAAGAGGCGGCGTGGCAAAGCCAGCTCCCACGCGTAGCGCATCGGTTGCAGCAGCGTCGAGCTCCTGCCAGAAAATGCCGCCGGAATGACATTTTTCGGGATAATGCTGATCATCGTCTTGCGCTTCTTGAGCGCGGCCGCCACCAGCAGGCGCAAGCTGTCGGGACCGAACCGAGTATCCACGCCGCAAAAGACAATGTACTCGCCGTTTGATTCTTCGAACAGTTGCTGGTAGGCTTGGTTTTTCGCCAGCCAATTGTCACCCGGTACTTTCCCCTGGATAAACCGGACGCCGTCGTGGGCAAATTGGCGGATGATCTCGGGCGTGCGCTTGTCTTGCGAACAGTCGTCGAGTACCAGTATTTCCAACTTCGGGTAATTAGAGGCTACCAGTGAGGTGAGGCAAGTTTCAAGTTCGTCAGTTTCGTTGCGCGCTGGAATGGCAACGGTCAACGACGGAAGTTCGTTCGTCGCTAAGGTATGCACGTCAATGCGTGGCGCACGGGTTTTCCATATATTGCGCGCTGTGGCAGCTAGCATGACAATGCTGGCAACCAACGCCAGGCAAGCCACAGCGAGCCAAACACTCTCGGAATGTATGCCTACGCGCCGGCCAAAACTCCAGGCAAAGAGAACGGCAGCTTGTGTACTAATAAGCCAAAAACTTGTTTGCATGCCCGCGCGGCGCAAATATTTTTCATTGATACGCGCCAAAACAACCCGCAGCATATTGCAGAAACGATAGGCGCTCGCCAGCGCAACAATGCCAGTCGCCAGGCTTGGATAGAGGATAAACAGCGCCGCGGCCGACGCCGTAAGCGGGGCAACTGTGATGCTCGCGACAATACGGCGGATAACCGCTGGCATGAGCCACATGGCGAGCTCGAGTGCCGCGGCAAAGGCAAACAACCACAGGGCAAACAGCATACCTCAACTATATCATTTGCCGCGGTTTATAGCGCTCGTTCCAAGAACCTAGCTCGTTGCGCGGCGGACGGCTGCTATGGCTGAAGCATATTTTTCGATAAACTTCATGCACGCGTCCCGCGGGCTTTCTTTCATCGCCGCCACGACTGCTGGATCTTTCGACCACATAACCACTAACCGATCGGTCTGGTCGGGCAAAAATGCCACCCACGCGTTTGTTTCGTCCGCGCGGAACCTGCGTAGCGCCTCTTCTTCGGTAAGTTCTTGGCTGGACATGACCCATACCTTTGTATCAATGTCATGCGGGTTTTGGCTCACCAGTATAGTGGTGTTCGTAGGATGATCGCACACTCGAAGGGTTTCAAACTGGACCGTCTCAGTGCCGCCCGTCATGTTCGGGAGTGTTACCGCAAGGGTATCAGTGACCATCTCATAGTCGTCATTGCCGGTAACTCTATGCGATTCCTGGCGGTTCGGCGCGGTGACATCGTATCCTTCGTATTTTCTCGTCCCCGTAGGCTTGGCTGGATATTCCGCTATCGTCGGCGCAGGTGTAACCTCACCCCGTCCATGCATGCGCACATATATGCCAACTAGGGTATATATAGCGGTTGTACTTAATGCAGCAAGATTGGGGCTGACCCCTCTTTCGCCGTGATCACCAGGATTCATTAAACATATTATACAACATTTGATTAATTAAGCCTATTATATGCCTGTTGACGATGGCTGAATCGTTTGCTAGACTTGACAAATGCGGCCTACAACGAATGTAGGTTGTTTTTTATAGGAGGAACCTGTGGCCGAGCAGATACCGAAGAAAAAGTCGCGCCGCCTTCGCCCCGCGCCGGAAACCGTCCGCGAACGCGCCGAGCGCAATGTGACCGGCAAACCAAAACGCCGTTTGCGGGTAAAACTGCCGTTCCTGGCACCTGTCGGGCGTATTCTCGCGAAATTTGGGCGGCTACGGGTGTGGAAGCCCCTCGCGTTCGTAGTACGGCTACTCGGCAAATTGCTGGTTCCGCCGTATATACGTAATAGCTGGCGCGAGCTCCGCCACGTCACGTGGCCAGGCCGCAAGCAAACATTGCAACTGACGGGCGCGGTCATTATCTTTTCGCTGGCCTTCGGCATCGTCGTCGCCGTATTCGATTACGGACTGGACAAATTATTCAAGCAGGTCATTTTACGGTAAGTCCCGCTATCGCTAACAGCATCAGCAAGATTGCCATGTATAAGATTCAACAACAAACGATAGGAGCGTTCTAAACGAGATGAGCAACCGGTACGATTCACAGAAACATTGGTACGCGATCCATACGTACAGCGGTTATGAAGAAAAAGTCGCCGAGAGCATCCGCCAGCGCGCGGAATCGCTCGACATGGGCGACAAGATCTTCAAAACCTTGGTTCCTAAGGAGAAGATGATAGAAGTCAAAAACGGTAAGCGCCGCGTCGTAGAGAAGCGTATTTTCCAAGGCTACGTGCTGGTCCAGATGAAGATGAGCGAAGACGCCTGGTACATCGTCCGCAACACGCCTTCGGTGACCGGCTTCGTCGGATCCGGCACCGACCCGACACCGCTCGGCGACGACGAGATCGAGAAGATCAACAAGCGCATGGGCGTGGAAGAGCCGAAGCACAAGATCGACTTCACACTTGGCGAAGTGGTAAGCATCACCGACGGCCCGTTCAAGGGCTTCGACGGCGCGGTCAGCGAGATCGACACCCAAAAAGGCAAGCTGAAAGTCCTCGTCAACATGTTCGGGCGCGAAACACCGGTCGAACTCGACAGCCTCCAAGTGAAGAAAATGTAATCATGAGTGGAACCGATCCAGTTGAGAAGCTCACGGCAACGCCTTCAGACGAGTGCGCAGCCACCGGAGAAAGCCGAGACACCGGCGCGCTCATTGCCTTGTTTGCGGCATTAGGCGCAGCAGGAACTTTCGGTGCAGCGGTTCAGGCATTTCCGCAAACCTTCCATACCGCCGCTAAGTTTGTTGGACAAGAAGTCCAAGAATTATGGGCAACGGTGGGTCACATCGACCCAAACCTTGTACGACTCGCCGTGATGGCTGGTATCTTTACGTTAGGTATTGCTTGGCAGGCAACGCGCCCGGCAAGCACCAGTGAGCCAGCCGCACCAACACCGCCAAGTGAATAGCGTATTCGGAAGGGGCAGCTACCAATGACTGCTAAAGGGTAGCACAGCCCAAATAGCGTGCACATATACTATGCAAATAAGATATCTGCCGTGTCAGCCGTTAGCCGTCAAACCCGGAGCGGCACTTCGCTGCCATCAAGCAGCGTGATCATGCACTCGCGCACATAGCGCAGCCGGTCGGGCCTCAGTAGTTCGCCACCGCGGTACACATTCGTCGGGCTATCTTCGAATAGCACCCGGATGCTCGGCTCCTGTTCCGGGAAACAAGCGTCATACCCAACGAACCTGGTGCTAGACTCGCTTGGTGGGGCACACACGACGGCACCGGGCATATAAGCCGATAGAATGCGGGCAAAACCTTTCCGGCTTG
>CAZGPZ010000030.1:0-12186 GCA_964527385.1 uncultured Candidatus Saccharibacteria bacterium
AATTTTACCCAATTCATTTTCCAACCGAACTTTTGCGTCCCGACGTTCAGGTTCTGGCTATCGATAAAAGCATATACTCGCGGCTTGTCGTTCGGATTCATGCTTCTAGTCTACCATCACGTCCGCCATTCGCCGCAAGCCTCGTAAAAGGTGTACAACCTGAGCATAAGTAGTATCATGGAAATATTAACAATCGTATACAGGAGATATCGCTTTGGGTTTATTTGACGTCTTCAAGAAAAAGGATAGCAAGCCGGCCGAAGCCACGAGCATGACCACCCCCACCGCCAACAGTGACGTGACTGACACTGGGACCGGCGCGGTCATGGGCAGCGATGTTCCTATCGATGATTCGTCCGCCACTGTTGCGCCTGCAGCAGTCGACAGCGCCCAGCCAATGGTTGCGTCCGAGCCGCCGACTGAAACGCCTGCTGAACCGGTTATGCCCGTCGCGCCAGCCATGCCAGCCGAACCGACAATGCCTTTGGGGGGTCCTGAACCAGTAGCGCCCGGTACAGATACAAGCGCCTCGGTGCCAACGATGCCTGCAGAGGACAAGCCAGCCGAAAGTGATGTGCCCTCGATGCCCAGCATGGAGCCGAGCATGCCATCGATGACCCAAACTGAATCCGAAGATGCCAACCTCGACACCGAAGCCGTAACACCAGCCGCTGCGCCAAGCATGCCAGGTATGGACACAGCTTCCGCTGATACTAGCACCCCAACCATGCCCAGCATGGAACCGGCGATGCCAATCGCTCCGGCCGAGCCAGAATCACCCGCTCCTGCCGCTGATTCCAGCACGTCCGTCCCGGTAATGCCACTAGAAACACCGGCAGCTGCTACTCCTGTTCCGGACACGTCCGACCAGCAAACACCACCGCCGCTCACTCCGGCCGCCTAACTGCATACGTCTTTACATGTTCGTCATTCCCGGCCCGACCGGGAATCTAGTAAACGATGCTTCTTTGCTCATTGAGCAGAGACCATTAATAGTTGTGAGTTATTGGCCAAATGAACAGCTTGGATTACCAGTCGAGCTGGGAAAGACGAAAACGAATAGCCTAAAGGCGTTTACCTTTTCGGGCTTGGTTAGCCCAGTAGTCTGCCAGCTCGTTCAGCTCGTGGTTGTTGTGCCCGCGCACCCAGACGAGGCGCGCGTTTGATTGGCCGTATTGCGCGTAGGCTTCTTGGACGATTTCCAGGTTGCTGATTTCCCCGCCTTTTTTCCGCCAGCCGTTTTTCTGCCAGTTCGGCGCCCACTTGGTGATGACATTAATCCAGAATTCGCTATCGGTCCAGATCTCGCAGGTCTCGCCATTAGCGTGCTTCAGCGCAGCGATTAATGCAAAACCTTCCATGCGGATATTCGTCGTCTTACCGCCGCCGGGCTCGCCGCCGAGTACCACCGGCTTGCCATCAAGCAGCACCGCAAACCCGCCCGGGCCAGGGTTCGGACTGGCACTGCCGTCCGTATAGTAAACTTTCATCTTATTATCTTATCATCTACTTTGCTGTAAATATTACTTTGAATGCCTTGCGCGCAAGAGTACATTTGGGCATATGGAAATGAAATTTACAGGACTTGTCCTCTGGGTACAAGACAATACCGTGTCCGTAAAATTTTACAAAAGGCTCGGCTTCGATGTTGCCGAGTCGAACGAACGGCACTCCATCGTGAAGCTCGGCAACCTGGAACTAACCCTCGTCAGTATGCGTGACGACGACGAATTCACCGGAGACTCACTAGCAAACAACAAAGGGCGCGGGATGTACATATACATCAATGTAAGTAACGCCGATGCATGGTATCGTGAGCTCCAGGAACGCGGCATTACACCGCGCACGGAGCCGCGCGATTGGAATTGGGGCAACCGGGAATTCGTCGTCAAAGATCCCGACGGTTACAAACTCTGCTTCTGGCAAAAGTCGTCCTAAGCGTTGGTCAGGCACAAAATATTGCCATCTGGGTCTTTGAACCAGGCAGCTTTCGTGTCACCCATGACATGCACGTCATCCTCCATCGTCACTCCCGGCATGTCGTAGTGTTCAAACACGACACCTTTGGCCTTCAAGCCTTCAGCTTCAGCAGCAATATCTGCGACTTCCCACGACATATACGTCGCTTTGTTAGTACCCGCATATTCAGATTTATAAACACTCATTTTGCCGTTGCCGGTCTTGAAGTAGATTTCCCATTCGTCTTCTTTTAGGACCTCCAGGCCGAGCGTGTCCTGGTAGAATTTCTTAGCGGCTTCTAAATCTTTGACCGCGATATCCGAAAACGTATTGCTAGTACTGAGCATGATGCGCCTCCCTCCCTTATGTTTCGCGTTCAGTATAACGCGCAGTTGGCGAAATAACGAGCGGATTCACGACACCGTTTTGTCCGCCGAAACCGTGCGTCCATGATCAAACGCATCTTCGACGATTTGAGCATCCACGCCTAATAGTCCAGGCTCTCGATGCCGAATTCCGGAATTTCCACATGGTCCGGCAAGCCGCACAAATAGACGAGCGCATCGGCTGCAACCTCTGGGTCAAGCGCCGTGCTGCGGTCTTTCATATCGCCCGCTTTGGCAAACATCCCCGTAACCATGCCACCTGGATAGAAGCCCACAACACTGATATGTGCAGGCTTCAGCTCAGCCTGCATTACTCTCGTGAACCCAGTAACTGCCCATTTGCTGGCGGCATAGACCGAACGCTCCGGCGGGTATTTCAAGCCGACTTGCGAACTGACGTTGATGATCCTGCCCGACCGGCGCGCCTTCATTGACGGGACAACCGCGCGGGTGCAATAGATAGTTCCAAGCGTGTTCGTCGCGATCGTCTTCTCAATATCTTCAGGACTATTATTTTCTAGCAGTCCTGCAAGCCAGACGCCAGCGCAATTTATGAAAATATCAATGTCGCCTGCTTGGCGGATAGCGGCATCAACTTGCGCCGGGTTCGCCACATTGGCGACAATATACGCGCAGCCGATCCCTTCGGCAGCTGCTTTTGTCTTGCTTTCGTCGCGGGATAATATTGTGACTTTATAGCCTGCCTCAGCCAATTTGCCAGCCGCCAACTTGCCCAACCCGTCCGAACCTCCAGTAACGAGTACATGTTTCATACACAAATTGTATCAGGTTAGCTCGGCATCCTGGTCCGTATACAACCCACGAAAGTATTTACATTCATTGTAAAAAATCTTACACATGATGTATTGCTATCCGTGCACGCAACGTGATATAAAGTCGTAAATGGTAAGTTTTGCAAATCATGGCATTTGATTTAGATTCGTTTGACCAAGAGTCATTTATGGTTGCCGGTGCTGCATACCACGGTGCAATGCGCGATGTCATGATAATGCCGGAATGGACCGCATTCCACGATACGCCAATGTACTACAGTGACATCGACCGGCATTTTAATACTAACGAACCATTTGAGTACAAAGTAGTCCACTATGTTGGCTATCGTGCGATGTTGCTCATCATGAATAGCAAAGCTGAAAACCTATCTGGCGAGCAAGTTGACTTCCTCCAGCGGCTGTTTCGCTTTGACAACCCAGCCGACGTCACGCATGAGAATCTGAAGTCGGCACAGCAAGAACGCAACTATTTCCTCAAAGTGCTTGGACACGCTGCAAAACACGCCATATCTATCAAGCAAGCCCGCGATGAGATCGAAGCCGTCACGAACCATCGAGTCCCCGTAGGCTTCGCGAACGTATCAACGCTCTGGGAGTTGCGTCGTAAGTTCCAAGGCGTCGGCGACCAAACAATTGTCTAGCCTATGCTACACTGCTTTATATGGATACACCGCAAAAACTTGAAGGAACAAAGCTAGCAGATTTCATGCCGGTCGATACCGTGCCGGAGCTGCAGGTCGTCGACATGAACCCCGGCACCGGCGACGCCGTGCCGCAAGGCGCAAAGATCACCGCGCACTATACCGGCGCGCTGTGCAAAGACGGCACGATCTTCCAGAGCTCGCATGATTTCGGTGATCCGGTGACGTTTGGACTCAACCAAGTCATCGCCGGCTGGACGGAAGGTGTCCCCGGCATGAAAGTAGGCGGCACACGCAGGCTCATTATCCCTGCTGCCATGGCATACGGCGAGCGGTCGCCATCACCGAATATCCCGCCGAATTCCGACCTAGTGTTCGACATCGAACTTGTTGGCATATCTTAAGTTGGCACGCCAGCGCTAGGCTATTGTCTGCTACTGTCAGAAGGCGCGTCTTGCGGCGGCGTGTTATCTTCAAGCGATTGGCCAATAACGGCCAGGCCATTTTTGCTTAATAATTCAGCTGCTGCTCCGCCAAACCGCAGCGCGAATGCCGCCAATACCCTTGGGAAATCCAATGGGTCCTCAAGCCGTACTCTGGGGGTGCCATCAGGGTTGCTTGATATTGGTGGTAGTACCGCATCTGCCGCGTCGTGCAGCGCATCTGCCGCGTCGCCGAGGGTGTTTAAAGCCTCTTCGTATCGGTTAAGTATTCGTTTGCTTCGTGATTGTTCTGCCATATAGTCCTCAAAATGTGAATATACTATTATCGCACTTGTTTAGGTCGTTTGCAACTATCTGATACATCCTTTTGCTCCAAGCACAATGTGATACGCTTACGTATATGAATGCCCAGCCAGACCGTCGCGCACTGGCGCACCACATGGTCTTGCTCGTTGGTTCGCTTGCGCTCGTGGCAGTCACGCCGATCAATACCAGCTTGAGCACTGGGCACGTGGTGGCAATGGGCATCCCACTGGCTATCGCTGTCCTGGCGCCATATTGGCTGTCACGTTACGTGTTCAAGGACCACGCTATCACCTTTCATTTCTTGAATGGGCGACGCTGGTACCGAGCAGAAATTGTATACATTTTTGCCACGGTAGCCGTGGGCTACCTGCTCTTGCCGTTTTATTTTGCCAATACCGGCGCGTACCACAATTGGACCGTGCTGCCAGGCACAGTCAACTTGCTTCGCCTATTTTTGGGCACTCAAGCGCTCGGATTGTGGGACGAGCTGTTCTTCGTCAACACGGTCCTCACATTGCTTCGCCGGCACGTGCCGTTCATATGGGCAAACCTAATCCAAGCCGTGTTTTGGACGGCTTTCCTGTTCCAACTCGGCTTCCGCGGCTGGGCACCGCTCTTCATTTATCCATTCGCGTTGTTGCAGGGATACATCTTCAAGCGTACTGGTTCGCTACTGTACATCATCACCATCCACCTCACCCTCGACGCCATGCTCTTTCTCGTTTTAGTGCACACCTACTACCCCACCTGGTTCCCGATTTTCATTACGTAAATCGAATCACTTACTTGCGAGAGCGTTGCCACCGAGTAAGCCACTAACGAGTGCAAAGGCTTCGCCTGCATATGGTGACTTGAACAGGGCAAGTAGAACTGCAGCACAGATGCCGACGCCGAAGATTGTCAGCTTCACGCGCTGGTCGATCTTGTACTTTTCTAGCTCACCCTTTTTCATATCAACGCCTATACGAAAAGATCGATGGCTTTCTTCAATCTATCTTTATCGGACAGAGAGACACCGAACGGTGCTGACAGCACTGCTTTTTCACCGTTTTCCAGACCGATCTCCATGAGTTGAGTTTTCGGAGAAGTTGTCGCTACTCGCTCGCTAGCACCACCGGCGTTCATTGGACTTTCGGCGGTATGTTCAGAACGCATTTGCCCTTCATCTTGTCCAAGTACTCGCCTTTCCTCATCAATCAGACCAGCGTATTCCAAGCTCTGTTGAAAATTCTGCGCCGCCTCTTTAGCCGATTTATCGTAAACCTGGAAATCATGTATTAAGGCATTTGCGAGCAGTGTTGGCAGTTTCTCGCCTACGTACTTGTCATAGATAGCCCGAAACAGGCGCGATGCCAAGGCGGCGCGCCGAAGGAGTTGTTGCTCCGTCTCGGTTTCATCCGGAGAAGGAAATATGATTTTCATCCCAAGACTACTGATCCGATAATCTCCGCCAGACTTCTCAAGCAGCCCATAGTGAACAAGTGCAGCAAATGTACGGTTGGATGCTCCGGAGATACTGGCATATCCGAGGCCCTGTACATACGATTCCTTGGAACTCGGACCTTTACCAACCTTGTCGTAAACCTGTCGCAGTTTTGCAACAGCCTCTTTGAGCCCGATCGACGGGTAGGCTGCACCGCGCGAAGTTGATCTTCCCATTCTTTACTCCTCTGGAATTATTTGTCCAGAGGCAGTATCGCACCGGGCTGGCGGCAAGTCAAGCCTTTTTACAAGTAATTTTGGTTAATCTAGACCTTAACACCTACGATTTGCTAGTCAACCATAAGCGATTTGGCCAGGTTTTCTACTTTATGGCGGTCTTGTTTGGTGGTGTCGCGGTCGCGGACAGTGACGGTGTTGTCATCTAGCGTCTGGAAGTCGATGGTCACACAGTATGGCGTACCGATCTCGTCCTGGCGGCGGTAACGCTTACCAATGTTCCCGTTGTCATCCCACATCACGGCTCCGAACTCTTTCTTGAGCATCTTGTAGACCTCTTGCGCTTTGGCGACCAATTCCGGCTTGTTCTTCAGCAGCGGGCTGACAGCGACCTTCACCGGTGCTAAATGAGCCGGCAATTTCAAAACAATGCGCTTCTCGCCTTCGACTTCATCGACGGTATAGGCAGCGGTGAGTACGGCCATGATGGCGCGCTCGACACCGAAGCTCGGCTCTATAACGTGCGGCACGAACGGCGCCGAACCATCTTTCGGACGGTATTCCATGTTCTTGCCGCTGGCTTTCTGAATATTCTGGAGGTCGAAATCGGTGCGATACGCCAATCCGAGCAACTCTTCCTGCCCGATTGGGAAGTCAAACTCGAAGTCCACTGTGCGCTTCGAATAATGTGCGCGGTCAGCGGCCTCGATTTCGTGTTCATGCACCATTTCTTTCGGCAAGCCAAGTGCATCACACCATTCATGTATTCGTTTTATCCAGTCTTCGAACGCCGTTTCCCACTGGTCTGGATGCACAAAATACTCAACTTCCATCTGCTCCAGCTCGCGGTCGCGGAAGATAAAATCGCGCGGGCTAATCTCGTTACGGAAGGCCTTACCCTGCTGCGCCAAACCAAATGGAACGTCCGGATATAGCGTGTCGACAACGTTTTTGAAATTCGTGAATATACCTTGCGCCGTTTCTGGCCGCAGGTACGTGACGGCGCTCTCGTCTTCGACTGGGCCAACGTACGTCTTCAGCATCATGTTAAACTGGCGTGTTTCACCGAACGTGCCGGATTTGCCGCAGGTTGGACATTTACTCGTGTCAATTTTGTCCGCGCGGTGCCGAGCATGGCAGTTGCTGCATTCAACCAATGGGTCAGTGAAAGTATCAACATGGCCACTCGCCTTCCAAACCTTTTGGTTCATGAGGATCGCCGCATCGACACCGTACATATTCTCGGCATCTTCGACGAACATTTTCCACCAGAGCTGCATGATATTGCGCTTCAACGCCACCCCAAGCGGACCGTAATCCCACGTCCCGGCGAGCCCGCCGTACACTTCACTCCCCTGGAATATAAACCCCCGGCGCTTGCATAGGCTGACGATATCTTCTAGGCTCACTTCACTCATTTTGTTCAAAACCTTTCAAAAGTTACTGGTTAGTAGGATCTACGAGAAAATTTAGTACAGGCTTACGCCAATACCTCGTACCGATCCGCAACCAGCCAGAACTTTCATTGTTTTCACTATGTAGCATTATATCTTTAAGCGGTGGGATCTGCTAGGGTCAACCAAATTGATCATATTACATAAAAATTGTATAATATACCCATGATGAAGGCTGTTGGCGACCATTTACCCATTCCTGGCTTCAGCGAAGTAGGCACTGAAAACCGCCTAGGCGCACTTCATGTCGCGTACCTTGCACTTGATGGTGCAGCAGTTGAGCTAGCAGTCAGCGAAAGCGGCATGCAGGCACTTGGCGTAGATAGCGCGTTGCGCGAATTAGTTGCACGCGTCGGATATAACCTGGCACAATCAGGCACACTGGCGTTAGACGCGCCCAATACCCGCCTCGGGTCATGGCGCGTTGCGGGCGGAGATCAACGCGAGGCGCGGCTGTACGTCCCAGCCGACCAAACGGCACGCTTGGTTGCGAAACACTACCCCGCCCACGGAGGCGAGGTTCAGTACGATGTGATGGCTGCGATCCATGCAGCGCTCATTCCTGCCTTTGCAGGCAAAACGGGCATGAAACTTGATTCGCCGGCGCAATTGGCCAATTTCTCGTCGCCATCCGGCGAGAGCGTGATAATTATGGAACGTGCGCGCCAAACGAGATTACTGTCTGATTTCTTTGACCGTGCCATGCAAGAAGACGACGTATACAGCCAAGCCTACCAGGATTTGGAGGGCGTGCTTGAGCGTATACAAGCCGAACTCAAACGAGTACTCGGACCCGACATGTACAAGCTAATCAATGATATTGATGACGGGCGTAACATCTTGGCCGCTGAGGATTTCCCTGGAAATATTACATCGGAACCAAACCATGAATTCTCCATCATTGACCAACCCGATACCGCCGCAATGTTCCAATGGATACCAGTTGAGAAAGTGCTACAAAGCTTAGGCTACCGCTTCCACCCACCATTTGAACGATCTTAGCTGTGTATGGTACGTATGAAGCGCCTTATTTATATCATTTAGAGGCCAATCGATTGGTGTGCCGCCATGTTGACTATCGGCCCACACACTTCGACTAAGTGGTCACTGCCTCGTATTTGCCGTAAGACTCGCGGTTGGTTGCCGCTGAAGACAAGGCGCAGGAATTTGATATGGTCGGGTTGGTACGAGCCGCCATCGTGGGGCACAAATGCCATCGCGTCGTAATCAAATTCGTACATGGCGTTGGCGTCGAGTGCGTTTCCAAACGAATCGGTCCGTAAATTCGGCGTATGGCCACCTAAACGGAGCAGTTGGGCGGCAAACCAGGCACGAATCAATTCTTCGCTAATTGAAGTGTCATCCAACGCC
Organism: uncultured Candidatus Saccharibacteria bacterium; assembly: GCA_964527385.1. GTDB lineage: Bacteria > Patescibacteriota > Saccharimonadia > Saccharimonadales > UBA4665 > JANWHZ01. The sequence goes on from CAZGPZ010000030.1 coordinate 9,014, forward strand.
TCAAACGACTGCTGCAATAGGTCAAAATACGCCGGCTCGGCATTGTCCTCCACGACTTTATTGAGTAATTTCAATAGGTCGTAACCGAGCTGGACACGCTGGATATCCGAGATAATTTTCCCGTAATGCTTCAGCAGGCGAGTTGACACGAGCGTGCCAATATCTCCCCTTCCCCGGATAAAAGTGATGTTACTCACGCTGAACAGCTCGATCCCGCCGGCCAGCTTCGACTTCACGCGGCGCACGCCTTTCGCCATCAAACGCAGCTTGCCGTGCTCGGGTGTAAGCATAGTGATTATCCTGTCGGCCTCGCCGTAATTCGTCCGTGTCAGCACAATCCCGGTCGCCGTCAATTGGTTCATGGCATGTTACCGCGCTGGCACAAGCTCATTAACGCTTTGCGCAAGCATGCGCAAGCTTGTATAGGGCTTGTATAAATACTGCTTCACGCCAAGCTCTTCAAAAAGCAGCCCTCGAACCTGCCAGGTCGCCGGGAGGCGTGTTCGTCAGGAGAATAACTGGCACGGCCAGCCAATCAGCATAGGAGCGGAATTCATACAGGAATTCTGCTCCGCTGTGCTGCACCAATTGGAGCTCTAGTATCACGACGTCCGGCTTGTGCTCGTCGGCCGCGCTGATCGCGGCTTGCGCGCCGACGCAGGTATCGACCTCGTACCCAGCTTGGCGCAACGCGCCTGCATAGCTTCGTGCCAGCAGCTTGTCAGGTTCAACCAATAGCACGCGCGCCATGCTAGACCAACTGCATTTGTGGGTTTAGCGGCAAAACAGTCCCCAGGCCGTACAAATTCTTGTGCCGGGAGACGGTCAGTTCGGACTGCATGGCTTGCAAGATCGCGTCGGCGACGAAAATGCCGGCACCGCTCGTGTGGGAAACGGCGTGCATGGGCTGGCGGGCTTTGCCCAGCAGTTGCCTGCCAGTACGCAGCGCATCGGTCGTAAGCTGCTCCACGTCGCAGTACACGCCCGCGACAATCCCATAGCGGCAACGGTGCGATGTCAGTTGCAGCCTCGTCTGCCTCACGTTTTGCGCCGGCAATGCCTCTATCAGCGCGTAGCCCAGGCTGGCGAGCACTGCTTCCAGCCCGCGGCGATGCGCCATGACGGGACCGTATTTTCCCTCTACTTCGACTTCCAGCTGGACACCGTAAGCTTTGGCGACAGGCAGTAGCTTCTGGCCAGCATTATACAGCACCGACGCGACGGTAATCGGCTCCAGTTCTTCAAGCTCAGCTTCATGGCTCGCCAAACGCACGCCAAAGATGTAATTGTCCAGCAGTTGCACCGCGGCGTCGGCAGTTATTTGGATATCCAGCAGCGGCGCCCCAGGCTGCTGCATCTGCGCAAGCTCGGTCATACGGGCAACCTGCATCAGCGGCAACTTCATTTGCTCCACCATCGACAACAGGAGCGACTGGGTTAAAATCTGCGGGGACGATCCCGGAAGCCGGCGTGCCACGTGTTGACCCTCTCCTTACGTGCTTGTTACTAACAAGTATAACACTCGGCGCCGACCGGGCATTGTGCTTGCGCTTGCCGCAGTGGCAAGGTGAATGTACAGTAGGAACCAAAGGAGGCGACCGTGGCAGAGAATAATCGTGAACTTAGGAGATACGATCTGGAATGGCTTCGCCTCGCACGCCAGGAAGTGACAGCGGCAGACGAGGGCATGCGCATGATCGATGACCTGGCTGGCGAAATTAGTTTGATTATCGGGCAGCTCCCCGAGCTGAGCCGCCACGGCGCCGACTATTTTCAGGACCTTCGCGACGCCCATACCGCATTTCTGCGGGCACTACATTACTACACGACATATTTGCACTTGCAGGCCACAGATTTCAGATTCCTCGGGGACATCGCAGCCGAGATGCCCGACATATCGGGAATCAACACTGCCAACGAAGATTAATTTCCCCGTCTTATGGGGCAAAACTGAAGTTAGGCAAAATATATTTGTCGAAATCGCCCTTGAACTGTGGTGCCTCAGTCCAGATCTCCAGTGTTGTGTTGCGCAACGGTATCACGACCATGCTGCCCGTCTTGCCCCCCAGGAGCAGTCCTTCGGCGCGGGAACCAATGACATTGGGAACTTTTGGAACTTTATATGGTTTCACGGTCGTTTTCCCTTGCTTCACGTTGGCCGCCAGCGTCGTTAGGATAGAGCTGTATGAATCCTGCACCAGCTGAACGCGCAGTGCGAAAACGGAGCTTTGCGCCTGCACGTCCGGCACGGTGCCAGGATCGAAATAGCCGTTGATGAACGGGCTGCCATTGCGCGTATCAGCGATGTAGGCACTCCATGTTTTGGGGTATTTGATAGTGACGCTGCCGTACGATGAGGGACCCTTGTATGTGCGGAGCGGCGATTTCTCCTGCTCCGCGAACGCCGCTGCCTTCGCTTGGTCCTCCTGCGCTTTCGCGGTATCCACTGCTGTCGCTATTTTGGCATCGGTATTATCCTTGTAGTCCTGCATTTGCATGAATGCCCAGCCGCCGAATACCAGCGCGCCGACTAACAGCAACACGCTCACAGCAAGGGGAACCACCAAAATACTTACGCCGCTCTGGCTTTTGTATGCACGCGCAACACTCATACCGCTAATGGTAGCCTAGAGCTTGCCTGCTTTGCAAGCAGAACAATGAGCTTGCGCACGGATGAGTTTGCTATTGTTTATATTCATAGAGGAAGACGCCGATTTTTTGGGATTTTTGTAGTTTGCCGGGGATGGGGAACGCGAAGCTGGCTATCTTTACGGGTTTGCAGGGATATTGCACAACTTTTTTGTGCAATTTTCCCATATATCTTGGCAATATAAACGCGAATATTCCCTGCGCCTCGGGCCACGTCGCCTGCCAGTAATTACCCCAGATAACTTTGGTATAACTATGGTACGGGCGCGTCCGCGCCCAAGCGATGAGCGCCATGATCGGGTTCAACTCGTATCCAACGCTGTTAATACCCCGCCTCGCGGCGGCGATAAGCACCCTGCCGTCACCGCAACCAAGCTCGAGCAATGTTTCACCGGGTTTTAGGTTGAGAAGGTCCAACGCGGCATTCACTTGCGGCTTCAATGTTGGCACGAAGGGAGCGCCGAAAAGCAATACGAATACAAAACAAAAACAAAAAACCAAAAATACCAGGAATAACACTTCGC
>CAZGPZ010000031.1:0-12092 GCA_964527385.1 uncultured Candidatus Saccharibacteria bacterium
TCCTGAATAATACGACAAGCTCGACCATTCCCATTCTCTCCATTTCGACGGGTTGCGGTGAACGTAGCGCGAAATATGTTGCCAGTATGCGTCTTCGTCTATCAGCGACGCCTTGAACGTATCCTGAAACAACCTGCCGACACGGCCGTATTTCTTGTTGAAATTACCAACATACGATGTTGTGACGCTACCTACTAGCTTCGATATAGCATTGTCGGTACGCTGGTACAGGAGCAAGTGAAAATGATTCGGCATAAGACAGAATGCCAGCAATTCCACGTCGCCAAACCAATTCTTGTAGGGGCGCCCCAGTTTGTCTGAGGTTTGTTTTTTTGCAAACCGCGTTTCAGCAAGTTGAGAAACACGGCATAATCTTTGTTGTCTAGAAAGATTTGCTGCTTGTTGTTCCCGCGATTATAAACGTGATATACCTGTTCGGGTATCCATTTCTTGACTCTGTTCCTGCTTGGCATAACCCTAGTATACCGTATTTCAAGGCTCAGCCTTGTTACAAGGCTGAGCCTTGAAATACCGGCAAGAGGGTACAATTGGGTGTATGTTTAATGTCACTGGGATCATTGAAGCAGGCGGCTTGTTGCTCCTTGCTGGAATTATTTTCGCGGAGTCGGGCATGATGGTCGGCTTTTTCTTCCCTGGCGACACATTACTGCTCAGTGCCGGCGTGTTGGCAGCCAGCGGCAGTTTACCCCTCGTGGAGACTATCATAGTTATCGCGTTCGCCGCGATTCTGGGCGACAACGTCGGTTACCAAATCGGCAAACGCGTCGGCCGGCGCTTGTTCAGCAAGGAAGATAGCATCATTTTCCGGCACGAGTACATCATGCGCGCCGAACGGTTTTATGAAAAATACGGCAGCAAAACTATGTTGCTCGCCCATTTCGTGCCGATTGTCCGTACCTTCGCGCCCGTCACTGCCGGCGCAGGCAATATGGACCTGCGGAAATTCATGCTGTACGACGCCATCGGTGATACTGCCTGGGCGGCATCGATCATTTTGTTCGGCTATTTTGTCGGCAGCCGCATTCCTGGACTGGACAACTACGTGGAGCCGATATTGCTATTGATTATCGTCGCGTCGCTCGCGCCGACGCTCTACCATATCGCCCGCGACCCAAAAATCCGCAACAAAGCTGTGTCGTTGCTGCGGAAAAGAAAATAAAACCTCGTTTACAAATAAACCATAGCTTACTATGATTCATGGTAATAAGGAGAATACACGATAATGACGAGAAACTTAGATCCGCTCAACGAATTATTGGCAAGAACAATCCACGCACGGGCAAGTTTCGGGCACGAAACCGGTGCTAGCAACGTTCTCGTGGAGGGCATCAGGTTCTTCGATATTAGCGAGCAATGGTTGAAAGCAGTGCGTGCAGCCGTATATGCAACCGATCCGGGGCTTGTGTACGAAGACTACTGGACGGAAAGTGCTGGACAGTCCGGTGGCATGACGTACATGCACGCGCGTTTCAGCGACCCGACACAACAGTAGCTTGGCGAGCAAGTATTAGCCTACGACACCCGAGGGAGCTGCATATCTACGGATTGAGTTGAGTAAATGGGGCACGTTCGTCGAATTTGACCCGGAGCCTCGACCCAGCGAGGACTTGCGGCAAATCACCATGCGGGCAGCTCCTATATCGAACAGCGTATTGTTGCTGGCGATTCTCGGGGCGCAGTGTATGTACTCATCCAAGTCCGCGAATGATACCCAAACCATGGCGCTTGAACAGCTGACCTACATCGAGCACACCGACAAAAACGGCTTTATTGAAACGTACGCAGTATTCGTAGACCATAATGCACCTGGTGCACCGTAGTTTGCGGCAGCAAGTCGCCCGGGCGGAGAATCAAGGACTGAAACCCGCCTGGCGAAGAGCCGATTCAAGAGTTTATACCAATCGCCTTCGAAGGCCTTGTGGCAGCGTTCCCAACGACCGGTCACAACTTCCGAGTCTAGCCGACCTGTTTCACGCCAATCCATTGATAGCGGTCTTTGAATTCGTCGAAATAATACCGCACGCTTGGCACGAGCTCGGACACGCGTTTCAGTGTTCCATTCTGCTCGACCAGCGGGTCCACAAACCGCGGCTTGTTCCGGCCGTAATAATCGGCGTGCTCTTTGTCGGCATATATGAACTCCTTGCCCGGCTGCAGGCGCGCGAGCAGCGCGTCGATCTTCTTGTCATGGGCGGCCCGTAGCATCCCCAACACGTCGTCATCCGTTTTGAAGAAATCTTTCTCGCTCAAGATGCCTTGTTTGACTGCATGTTTCAATACGTCTGCGAGCACATAGTACGAGCCGTGCGACGACGGGTCGAGCCATATCAAGCGGGAGCAGGTTATGAACATCAGCGCAAATAGGCTCGCTACCCGCGTGTCTTCGAAGTAAAATTGCGCGTCTTTTTCTTTGACGGATTTGACAAAAAGCCGTATCACCTGCTTGGGCAGGACACCGAACGCAAAGCCGTCGCGCATGAAGTAATCCCAGCGGTCCACCGATATATCCGGCAAGTCGTTCTCGAGCAATTGATAGTTTTCTTTGTTCAAAACCTTTTTGATATCGATATGGTGTTTCGCGCAGATTTCCGGGATTTCAGAAGCCAGGATTACTTCCTTTGTAAATTTGTCATGGTACGCGTCATCAACGTCGTCCATCACGATATCGATGACGTGCGAAAACGCCGTGTGCGGTATGTCGTGAAGCAGCGAAGCGATCTGCTCTTCGATTGGCCGGTGATACAGGTACGACAAATACCAGGCACCGATGCTATGCTCATACCGCGTCACGTCGCGGATCGGCTGGATAAAATGGGATGCGCCGTCTTGGGAAATTTGCTTGAGGCGCTGCATCGGCTTTGATGCAACCAGCGCGGCAATCACTGGTTCGTTTATAACAATCCGGCCGTGGACCCTGTCCTGGATAACCATAGATAATTCCCCGTTAGCCTCTTCAGCATACGGTGGTCACAACATTTTGGCAAGATACTGGCCGGTGTAGCTGGCACTGTTCTTTGCTATTTGCTCGGGCGTGCCCTCGGCAATTATCTGCCCGCCGCCAAATCCGCCTTCCGGTCCCATGTCGATCACATGATCGGCATTTTTGATGACATCAAGGTTGTGCTCGATCACGATAATACTGTTGCCTGCATCCACGAGCGCATGGAGCATGTGCAACAACTTGTCGACGTCCGCCATATGCAAACCGGTCGTCGGCTCGTCCAGGATGTACAATGTACGACCGGTCGCGCGGCGCGACAACTCGCTTGACAGTTTGATGCGCTGCGCTTCGCCGCCAGACAACGTCGTCGCCGACTGGCCGAGGCCGATATAGCCCAAGCCGACATCTACCAGTGTTTGCAGCTTGTTAGCGATCGACGGGATGTTTTCAAAGAACTCCAACGCCTGCTCGCACGTCATTTCCAGCACGTCGCTGATCGTCTTGCCCTTGTAATGGATTTCCAGCGCTTCACGGTTGTAACGCTTGCCATGGCAAACCTCGCACGGCACATACACATCGGGCAAAAAGTGCATTTCAATCTTAATAATGCCGTCACCGGCACAATTCTCGCAGCGGCCGCCTTTCACGTTGAAACTGAACCGCCCGGGCGAATAACCACGCAATTTGGCTTCCGGCGTATTGGCAAACAGTTCGCGGATGGGCGTGAACAATCCCGTGTATGTTGCTGGGTTTGACCGGGGAGTGCGCCCGATTGGTGACTGGTCGATGATGATTGCTTTGTCGAGCTGTTTGATGCCCTCTATGTCATCGTGCTTGCCGGGAGCTGTGTTTGCACGGTGCAACTGGGCTTGCAGTTCCTTTGCCAAGATATCATTGATCAGGCTTGATTTACCCGACCCGCTGACACCACTGACGACGACAAGCTTGCCAAGCGGGATGTGCACGTTTATATTCTTGAGGTTGTTTTCCCTCGCTCCTTTGATGAGCAGCTCTTTGCCGCTGCCGGCACGGCGCTTCTTTGGCACGGCAATTTCTTTTTTGCCCGACAAATACTGCGCGGTAATGCTTCCTGGCGTTTTGGCGACATCGTCAGGTGATCCCGACGCGACGACATGCCCGCCATGCACGCCGGCACCGGGACCGATATCCAGCAGGTAGTCTGCCGTCCGGATCGTTTCTTCGTCGTGTTCGACAACGATGACGCTATTCCCAAGGTCGCGCAAATGCTTTAGCGTCGCGATCAACCGGCCGTTGTCGCGCTGGTGCAGGCCGATCGATGGTTCGTCTAGCACGTACAGCACGCCCATGAGGCCTGAACCGATCTGCGTTGCCAGGCGGATGCGCTGCGCTTCGCCGCCGGACAATGTCGTGGCGCCGCGCAGGAGCGTCAAATAATTCAAGCCTACATCGACCAGGAATTGCAACCGGGCCGAAATTTCCTTCAATATCAACCGCGCAATTTTCGATTCTTTTTCATTTAATGACAGATGCGTGAACCATTCATGCGCGTCGTCGATCGACTGGTCGCACACGTCCATGATGGACATGTCATTGACGGTTACTGCCAATTTTTCCGGCTTCAAGCGCTTGCCCTTGCATGCATAGCAATCTTTCTGGACCATAAATTTCTCGATGTCGCGGCGGATGAAGTCGCTGTCGGTGTCGTGGTGCCGGCGCTCTAAGTTCGGGATAACACCTTCGTAGGTTGTATTGAAAAAGCGCCCGCCGCCGAGCGGCACGCGGTATGTCTCGTTGCCGGTGCCGTACATAATGCGGTCGATGTCTTCCTGCTTTAATTCGCCAGTTGGCACGTGCAGGCTGAAGTTGTATTTGTCGGCGACGGCTTGCAAACGCTTGTTGTACCAGCCATCTGCATTGAAACGGTTGAACGGGCGGATTGCCCCTTCGGCGATCGTCAGCCGGCCGTTCGGCAATACTAGTTCTGGGTCAACTTCAAGGCGCGAGCCGAGCCCAGTACAAACCGGGCAGGCGCCGTGCGGCGAGTTGAAGCTAAAGGTGCGTGGCTCCAGCTCGGGTATGACGACGTCCGGATGGTCCGGGCAAGCATACATCAGACTGTAGTTTGTCACCTCGTTTGTATCGGCATTGAGGACATTTAAACGGCCTTCGGCGGCTTCCAGCCCTTGCTCTACCGATTGCGCCAAGCGGGTCCTGCTCTCCTCGTTATTAACAAGGCGGTCTACGACGACCTCTAACGTGTGACGGTAGTTCTTGTCCAACGCGGGAAACTCATCGAGCGCGTACACCACGCCGTCAACGCGCACCCGCGCGAAACCTGCCCGCTGGTATTGTTCCGGGATATGCTCGAACGCGCCTTTTTTATCAACGACAACCGGCGCGAGTATCATCAGCTTCGCGTCCTTCGGCAGTCCCGCGATCTGTTCGATAATGTTCGCGGTCGTCTGTCGCACAACAGCTTGGCCATCAATCGGGCAGTGCGGTATGCCAATCCGCGCGAACAAGAGGCGCAAGTAATCATAAATTTCCGTGACAGTTGCGACCGTGCTGCGCGGGTTCCGCGATGTTGACTTCTGGTCAATGGAAATTGCAGGCGACAGACCGTCGATTTGGTCGACGTCCGGCTTTTCCATGATGCCCAAGAACTGGCGGGCGTACGAGCTGAGCGACTCAACGTAGCGCCTTTGCCCCTCGGCATAAATCGTATCAAAGGCCAAACTGGACTTGCCGGAACCCGAAAGCCCCGTTATGACCACCAATTTGCCGCGCGGAATTGTCACATCAATATTCTTGAGGTTGTGCTCGCGTGCGCCTTTAACCGTAATAACATCCGCCATAAGCTATGTAATTATACTCGTTTTGGCGGGTTGTTTCCAGGGTATTACCCATTGCAAATCATTGTCGGCATACACGCAGCGACGTGTGCTTTGCCCGCAAAGTTGGCTCAAGCATAAGCTTTAATAATATACTATTGCCGAATATGCAATTTGAATCTATAATGCAATTAACTTTGACAAGAGGTGGCGTGTAATGGACGCATTATTAATGCTCGGCATCATCCCGGGCACCAATATTCAAATCAACTTCAACAGCTGGCTCGCCTGCATGGGCATAGTGCTCTGTTTGTCCGCTATTTCTGCGGTCCACCGCTCACGCGTCGTTCCCATGTTGCGGATGGCGAGGGCTATCCGGCATGCTGATCCGACGGCAGTATTGGCTGCCAGGCTTGCGTAAAGACTAGCCTTGCGCGGGCATCAACGATTCGCCGTACAGGCGCAATTCTTCCAGTGCATAGCGCTGGTTCTGCGTGATACCCGGTGATTTTGCCAACGCGTCCAGGCGCTCGAAATATTTTGCCAGTTGGCTGTGAGCTCCCCCGTCGAGCAAACGGAACGAGCAGAACTTTTCCCATGCAGCCCGCTCGTCCGGGGAAAGTGACCCCGGAAAATTGCGCGCTTTGTATAGCGGCAGCAGTGCTGGTAGCCGCTTGTCCTTAAAGGCAATGTCCAATGCCTGCAATTCCTCGGCATTCGCCTGGCGTACCAGGCGCTGCTTCGCACGGTCCTCGTCGCCGAAGAAGCCGCTGTAGAGCTGCCCGTCGACGGTATATTCGCTCGCTACCAACTCCCCCTGTTCGCGTTGACTATCCAGGGCTGCGAAAGCGTCATGTATTCGCTTGGAAAGCTCTGGCATCGCTGCAAGTTTCTGTTGGTTCGCGGCGATCTGCTCCATGTCTATGTGTATCCGTTCGCGGCTAGCCGGATCAAGCACGCTTAACGGGGCAATCGCCGGGCAGCGGTTGAACCGAAGCGCTTTCACCGGCAGCGGCTCGTGTTCGCTGCCGCGCGGTTGCCAACTAAGACGCGATACCAATTCTTTTGGTTTCAACTTCGCAAGCTCACTAGGGTCATGCCGCAAGTCGAATACGATCGCGCCACCATTATTCGGCAAATCGGCCAGCTTCGCCACAATGGTCGTTTTTTGGAACTCACTCGGATACTTGCCGGACGTGTAGATGAACGGCTCGCCGCTGTTGGCTAGCTCCGCGGCTTTCCTCTTGTCGCGCATGTCCAACAAAAAATGGAACAGCTTTGGTTGCTTTTCCTTGATAAGCCTGGCGACCGCGATCGTGGCGTTGACATCGCTCAGCGCGTCGTGCGCATTGGCATGGTCGAGCTTATTGACTGACGACAGAAGTTCCAGCCGGTTGCTCGGTTTGCCATCCGGTCCCATAGGCCACTTGATACCATCGGGCCGCAGCGCGCGCGTCATTCGCACCACGTCTAGCAGGTCCCAGCGGGAGCACCCGTCGCGCCATTGCCACTCATAGGCGTCATAGAAATTCCGATAAAGCACAAATCGCATAAACTCGTCGTCGAAGCGGATCGAATTGAAACCAACGAATATCGTGCCTGGTATGGCAACTTCCTCGCTAAAAAGCTTCAAGAACTCCGCTTCTGTCACGCCGTCAGCTAACGTTGCCTGGGGCGTGATGCCGGTAATCATGATAGCATCGGGCTCCGGCAGCACGTCAGGCGTGAGCCTCACCATGACATTGACCGGCTCGTCGACAGGGCGTAAATCCATGTCAGTCCGCTGCCCGGCAAACTGCATGATACGGTCAGATCGCGGGTTCCGCCCCGACGTTTCAAGGTCATAAAAGAAAAAGCTCGATGCCATCTTTCAAGTGTAGCATTGAGCCACAAATGATCAGGCACTCTTCGTACGTGCCAACCTGTTCTCTATGATATAATCCGTTCGAATGGACGGTAATTTAACACACGTATTAAGCAGCAAGACACCAGTCGCCGGCGTTGCCGTGCTGGGTGCGATTAATATAGATATAATTTGCCCGGCTTCTGAATTTCCAGAAAGCGGCCAGGTTATATATGGCAAGGGCTTGTCTCTGACTATCGGCGGCAAGGGCACCAACGTTGCGGTTGCGCTTGCAAGGCTTGGCATACCAACGTACTCTATCGGCACGGTCGGTAATGACACACTCGGGAACGAAGCGCTTGCCATCATGCGAAAAGACAAGGTTATTACAACCTTCGTGAAGAAGTCCGAAGGCGAATCTACGGGCAGCGCGATCATCCTGGTCGACGACCACGGCAAGAACCGAATGGTCGTGAATGCCGGGGCGAACGACAGCATTGATAACAGCATGGTCCATGATTTTTTTGCCAGCGTAGACAGCGGCAAGGTATTTGCCAAGGTAATATATTTGACGCTTGAACTCCCGAGGGAAGTTATTCTTCAGGTTATCACTGAAGCCAAGCGAAGGAATATACCGTTATTCTGCCAGGCTGAGCCTGAAGCGTGGCTCGACCACCTACCTGAAATGTATTACAAAGACCTTGATTTTTTCTCGGTCAACAGAAAAGGCGCCGAAAAGCTTTCCGGGATAGTTATTACTGGTTTCGGAGATGCTGAGGCAGCAGCGCTTGCTATCCGCGCCAAAGGTGCCAGCAACATTATCGTAACCCTCGGCGAAGATGGCGCGTTACTATTGGCCAAAGACGAAACGCAGGCACAATATTATCCGGCTAGCAAAATCGAAGCGAAAGACACCACCGCGGCTGGCGACGCGTTCCGTGCGGCTTTCCTTTCAAATTACATCCGATATGGCAACCTCGACAAGGCAATGACTTTCGCCACCATTGCTGGCGAGTACACCGCTTCGACATTTGGTACGTACGATTCCATGCCCCAGCTCAAAGACTTGAAGTTCGCATCGCTCGTTTACCAGAAACTGGGCATTAAGAATATCATTTTCGATTACAATGGCGTCCTGTCATTCGATTTTCACTTGGTCTATACAAACGTCATGAACTTGTTCCGTAAGTTCGGCAAAGAAGAAATGACCTATGAAGCTTTCCGGCGCGCGTTCTTTTACCCGTTGCCCGAGTTCTATGCCAAATACATCCCGGAAGCATCATTCGATGAGCTCCAAAGCGCCTATTTTGCTGGTTATAGCGAAGAAGGCAGCCCAAGTATCTACGCTAATTCACGACGGACATTGGAGCAACTCGCCGATAAGGGCATCACCATGGTTATCTTTAGCTCGCACACCAAAGACAAAATCATCAAAGAACTTGGGAATTACGATATTCCCATCAGTTTGTTTAAAAATATTTACGGGGACGTAAAAGACAAGATCGCTTTGATCAGGCAAGTTATCACAGAGAATGGCCTCGACCCAAAGCAAACGGCCTACGTCGGCGACACTGAGCACGACATCCAAACCGCCAAAGAAGCTGGCATTACCAGCATCGCATCGACATATGGGTACCTGAGCAAAGAACGCCTGGCGCTAATGATCCCGGATATTTATATCCGAAACATCGAAGAACTCGTCAATATCGTCTAATACTCCAGGGTTTGGCCGGTTGGGAACTGGATGGTTTGGCCGGGTTGGATACCGCGGCGGACAAGCTCGTGCATGATGCCCTGGCGTTGCATAATGTCGCGCAGTCGCTGGACCGCTTCGGCATTATGGAAGTCCGTGCGAACGACGAAATGTTCGATGGCTTCGCCGCTGACCAGGTAGTCCTCGTCCTGCTTTTCGACTTTCCACGTATCGCCACCGCCCAGCGCATGGACGGGGACCGCTTCGGGCGCACTTACGACTTCGGCCGCCCTGGCGCGGGCGTCATGGACGGTCGACTTGACGGTATACAACAACTGCTGGAGCCCTGTGCCCGCCTGCGTGGAAATGGCAAATAGTGGCGTGTCGCGCGGCACTGCTTTCCGCAAGCGCGACATCATGTCGTCGACAATTTCCTCGTCCAGGCCCTCGACTTTGTTCAGTACGACAATTTGCGGGCGATTGGCGAGCTCCGGGTCGTGCGACTTTAGTTCTGCAAGGACTGTTTTGTACGCCTTGGCGGCATCGTCTTGGTAGGCATCTATCAAGTGCAGCAGCACCGCCGTGCGCTCAATATGGCGCAGGAAATCATGACCCAAGCCTTTGCCTTTGCTAGCGCCTTCGATCAGGCCGGGAATATCAGCGAACAGCAAGCTCGTGTCGCCGATGTCCACCACGCCGAGGTTCGGCGTCAGCGTCGTGAACGGGTAATCAGCAATCTCCGGGCGGGCGTTGCTGATACGTGCTAGCAGCGTGGATTTACCCGCATTCGGCAAGCCGACCAACCCAACATCGGCGATCATTTTGAGTTCAAATTTGACCGTGTATTCTTCGCCCGGTTCGCCTTTCTCGGCAAACTTCGGCGCCTGGCGCGTGCTGCTGACAAAGTGGGCGTTGCCGAAGCCGCCCTTGCCGCCCCGAGCGATCACCGTTTGCTGCCCATCCTCGGTCAGGTCGGCGAGCAGCATGCCATCCGCACGCATGGCAATGGTACCGACCGGCACGTCAACCATGAGGTCATCGCCGCTCTTGCCGTGCTGTCGGTTCGGCCGGCCGCCCTGGCCTTCTTCGGCATGCAGTTCCTTTTGGAAACGGAAACGCGCCAGCGTGTTTTGGTTCCGGCTGGCGACCAGTATAATATCGCCGCCCTTGCCGCCGTCACCGCCATCCGGACCGCCTTTCGCGATAAACTTCTCCCGGCGGAAGCTTATCTTGCCATTGCCGCCTTTGCCTGCACGAACAGTTACTTCGACCTTGTCAATAAAATTCATCTATACCTAGTATAAAACGACATGGGTATATTCGCAGTATAAAATTACCGTGTAATGAAGTTCTGGTAGGTAGAAGTTGGCACCCAGCCCTCGCCGACACGTCCATAACCGCCACCATCGCCGTAATTATTCATGTCGCGAATTTCGATCTGGTCGCCCTTGACCGCGACGACAATCCCCACATGGCCAAGGCCGCCAGCGCCGTACGCCGTTTGCGCGATCGCCCCCACTGTCGGCACCGAGCTGACGTGCCAACCAGCCGCGCGGGCACCGGCTGCCCATGTCGCAGCATTGCCCCAGTTGGCGGGAATCGCGATTTGCGTGGCAACATACCATGTACAGTTGCCGTAATCATAGCCATTGAAGCCGTAGATCGCCCCCGTGCCCCAGGCGAAGCCATAGCCGTAGGTGTATGACACCGCAAGGGCGATCTGGCCGTCAGGAATAAGTATCTCTTCGCCGGGGTGCAAGCCTGAAAGTTCGGCATCGTTGTATGCAACGATTTTCTGCGTGTCAGAATGGTACTTGGCGGCGAGGCTGCTCGGGGTATCACCGGAACGGACGGTGTAGACAATGCCATTGACGGGAGGAATGACCAGCGGCGTGCCAGCAACGAGATAATCGCCTGTTAAGCCGTTCGACCATAACACACTATCAGTATTTACGCCGAATTTGGCGGCGATCGACGTGACCGTATCGCCGGATTTCGCGATGTAGTGGCGGATGTATTTGTTGGATATAAAGGTCGAGGTGACGGCTTGCGGCTTGTCGACGACAGTATCGTTCGCCGAGGCAAGTGACAACTGGATGTTTTCCGAGTCTGACTGGTTGGTAACCGCGGGCGCTTCAGGCAGATTTGCCATGCGGGCGACAGTCACGGCGATATCGACGGATGCTAGCTGGTCGACAGGCTGCGCTGCCGCTTGCTGGTCAGACGCAGCCAACGTAGCGGGTGCGCTGCCGGTCTTTGCCGGATTAAGCACTACGACAGCGACTACTGCCACCAGCAAGGCAACATTCCCCAGGAGCAGCCCCGCCTTGACAGCGCGGCGCCGGATAGCACGCTTGAACAAGCGCGCGCGAAGGCGACCTAACAACGAAGCCCCGGGCGTTGCCCGGAGAACGGAAACATTGGATTGTGCTTGGCTACGAAGAATCGTATTACTAATAATACAACCTCTTTGGCCGCGAAAACGGCCGTAAGACCCTGCCGGGGTTAACCCTATCTTCTGGCACAGCCAGTAGTGTATGAGCGTCCGGCGAAGGCATAACCCGGCGACAACAGGTGGTGGCAAGCCGCGTTATGACCAGTATTGTACCAAAAGCGCAACCCTGGATGCAAGCCACCACCTCTGTTTGCAACATCAGCATGAATGCTTGGCCTGGAAACTATGGCATTAATCTCCTATTGCTTTTGCAATGAACTAAGTCATCCCTTACTTTTGCCTTGATGCAAAAGTATGCAAAAAATCAAGGGCAGCTTTGCGCCCTC
>CAZGPZ010000032.1:0-12027 GCA_964527385.1 uncultured Candidatus Saccharibacteria bacterium
AAACCTGCCACTCCCCAGGACCAGTTACAGTAGTCGGATCAATAGTGCGTTTCCACATGAGGGCCAGAGCCTGTTCCCCCGTTACGGGGTGTATGGACGTATAGTGTACGACGCATGCATTGGGAAGTGTCTGATCGGTATTGATTGACAGCATCTCTGCTTCGGTCAGATGTTCGATGGCCATCTGCGCCATCCATATCCAATCGCGATGCCCGACCGCAATAGCCGTCTGTAGCCCTTCAGTATTGGCCATGAACTGCGTTACTTTCGCCAGGACATGCGGTATCAGTGACTCTCCTCCAGGCGGCGTCCAGTGCAGAATGTCACGTTTCATGTGCTCATAACTAGCAGGGTATTGTGATTGATGCTGCGTTGGGCGCAAGCCGCGTATCAGCCCGCGATCCCGCTCGTCAAGACTGCCATCCTCCACTTCCTGCCA
Organism: uncultured Candidatus Saccharibacteria bacterium; assembly: GCA_964527385.1. Classification (GTDB taxonomy): domain Bacteria; phylum Patescibacteriota; class Saccharimonadia; order Saccharimonadales; family UBA4665; genus JANWHZ01. The sequence goes on from CAZGPZ010000032.1 coordinate 440, forward strand.
GATGGCATTGGGCACATCAAGCGCGATGGCCGTTTGTTCGCTTCGGCGTGCCCTGGAAACGTAACAACCATCAAATGCCGCTAAGCCATATGCAGCAACAATATGCTCCTGAATCCATAAGCCCGCTCGGTGGCTTTGCTCTACTCCCGTGACTGTAATTTCTTCCAGCTCGCGAACCTTGGTAGCCGAAACAAACTGGCCACGTCTCCAAGCCGCGCGGCGGACATCACCCTCATCTTCCCCGTGCCGAACCAATATTAAATGCTGAATTCTTTCGCCCATACGTCCTTTGGCCTACGAGGCCGAACTTACCGTTATTTGTACTGGCTTGGCCATCGATGCTCAGTCAGGCATGTGTATTGTATTCCCTATAATCCCAGCAATCTCATCGACTACCCTTTCCGGCGGCAACGAAGCATCAACAATATAGTCAGCTCGTTCGCGCTGGGGCGCAACGACCCTGCGGTGCCCGGGTATTAGCATACCATTGATATATTCCTCACTATCCCAAGGGTTATCAACGTTTGCACGCCCCCTTCTCCGCCTGATGATTTCCTCTTCTGAAAGCTCGAGATAAATCTTCGTATCGTACAAGCCGTTTATTTTTGGATGGTGCAAGGCAAGGAAGCCAATGACCAGGACGACTGGCCGTGGCTCTATGCGCCTTTGGTCTATGCCTGCTTGCTTGCTTTCACGGGATTTCGCAATAATTGTTACGGCGCGGCCTATCTTTAGGTCGCGAACATGGCTGATAAAGTCATTCCAACGATACAAATTGGGGTCTTCCCAGTCTGTGATTACGCTATCGCCCAATGCTTCGCGCCCTACGAACATGTCGTCGAATGGGAAAATGGCAAAGACGCCGCCAAATTTTTCAGATAATCCACGCTCTAGCGTGGTTTTGCCCGTACAGCTCCCGCCAGTAATGCCTACCAACTTCGTACCCGAGGGTAAACTTGCCATACATACTACTATAGCGATGCTACGCCAAAATTGAAGAGCGGCGACCCAACTTGGCCAATGTCATGCCGCAAAAAAGACCGATCCTTGGAAACTTCATCGGAAGCCGTTTGCAGGTGATAACAAGAGCTCCGGACTTGTATTTGGCTCGCTTGGCGCCGAGCACATTATAAGGCGGGGCGCATAACAGCGCCTGGGGTCATGATGGCACGCTTCATCATAGGCGTGCCTGCCATTGAATGCCTACGGTTCATGCCGAGCCCGACGATATTTAACATCATCGCCTCGTAATCCATGCCCTCGTTGATTACGCAAGCTTTCGGGAAAGACCCGTAACCGCTAATTAAACTTGGAATAAGGTTAGCCTCCAAAAAGTGCGGCACGCCTGCACTATCCAAGCGGATGTCTATACGTCCATAATCCCTTGCCCCGAGCGCCGTATAGGCATTCATAGCAAGAGTAATGACACACGATTTAAGATCGGGGTCCGTCACTTCTGATACTACTTCTGCATTCGCCGACTTCGTGTCGCCAGCCAGCAGGCTTACCCCTCGTTCGTCGGTTTCCGCGCGTAACTCTATGGGCATTATCAAATGGCCAGGCTGGTTATTGCGTTTTAAAATCGCGACACTAAACTCCCGGCCTGGCAAATATTCTTCAATCAATGAATCGGAATGATATCCATCCGTGATGGATTGGACTTTTGCGCATAATTGGCGAAACGTATAAGCGATGGAGCGTCGGTCGACCCCCAGCCCGCCTCCACGGTTCGTGGGTTTGATAAAGACTGGGTAACGAAGTTTTATCATTTCGTGGTTTAGCGGTTGGTTTTGCTTGGCGACGTAAAAAGGCGATGTCCTAAGGCCGGCAGTGAGCATTCTTTGTTTGGCCAAGGGTTTGTCGAGTTCAAGCCGGTGGGCGGCCTTTGGCGAGCCTGTATGGGCAATGCCATTCCTGTCAAGGTATTCAGCCACCCATATTTTTTTGGTGTTATGTACATCCGACGTTGGGCTGAGGGGGATGAATTTCATACCAAGCACGACAAGATCAGGGCGCCTGCTCACCAAAAGCCCAAGGTCGGCAAAGTTGTTCACGATCGTAATACGTACGTGAGCATAATGTTGCGCAAGCACGGATTTGATGGCCTGGCGCGAGCGTAGGCTCATAGAGCCAAGCCCCGGTTGTGTTGAGGCAACTATCTCAATTGATTGGTTGATTTTCATAAGCTATGTATCCATGGAAAGCAGCTGGTGCTAGCCACTACTTAAAATTTATTTCCGGCCGGCTTGCTGCCGGAATGTGCCAGGCTTGGCATGCCGGTATTCTTGTGGCGGTCTTGGCTGGCTACTACCGCGCCGACTGCCATTTTGCCATTTGGCTCTTGTATAGGGTTTCAGGATTCTTGGCTATGGGCTGGAACACGGCTGGGACATTTCGGCTGGCCGTGTCACGGCTTTTAGCTACAGGCCGCGCCAATTACTCTTGCATATACCGCAAAGAATACGTCTCATTCTTTGTTTGTAGCGCTGTGGGCAAGCTGCTTGCGTGCAACTTCGTTGGTACTCAAACCCCTTCTCTTAGCCAATATATGCTCACGCTTATTACGTTCTAGCCGTGACGTTATTAAGCCTACAGGGTTAATGTATAACGGGAAGATGGTAGTAACCACTTGCTATGTTTATAGTACCATATCTCTATAAAAATTCATATAATGCATGTTTTTATGCACTAATACCCAAAGCTTCAACGTTGGCATCGAGACAAAGATAAAGCATACCCGCCAGCCCTTACGCCACAATCTTGCCGCCGAGAAGCGGTTGGGTTCAATCCAGCAAAAGAAAAGTAGCACTCGGCTTAGGACGGCTTTTTAAGCCGTTTGCTGAGTGCCCACTGCACCGAAGGGCTGATCGCTTTGTCCGCCCGGTGGATACAGCCTACCCAGCAGCATGGCCGCCGCATGCCTTCTTTGAGCTCGGAAACCACGCGCGCAACGTGCTCGTCCCTGGTCTTTTGTTGCTTTACGGTAATCGTCCAGCAAATCCATTCATTGCGGGCAAGCGGCGTAATATCTTGCCAGGCAGCCAATGCCTTTGCGTCGGAGGCGAGGGCCTTCCGCAAATCCGCTGGCAACTCATGGGCGACACCGCCGGGTAGACGAGTTTTCGTTGTGTCCATACATCCATACTAATACAAATACCCTGTGCTGGCACGCATTCGGCTTGTGCGTGGTACTCAGCGGTACAAACGTACTTTGCGTAAATTTGCTTCGTGCTGGCTTACAATAAACAATATGGAAATTCATCCCGGGCATCGTGGACAAGCGGCCATGTTGGGATTGTCGGTAGTTGCCTACCTCGCTTGCTTGCTTGGAAGCCCTTGGTTGTTCGGGCTAGCATATAATGTTGCGCCGTACTATCCTCGCGTATCATCCTACGTCGCCCTCTACAAACTGCCGGCAAAGCTGGCATGCACGCTTCATTTATCGAACCAGTTCCTCGCCGGGCAGGTGCTTATGATTGGCGTCCACGCGGCTGATTTGCAGCCGGAAGCTGCCCTGTTCAAGCACTATGATGTCGGCGGCGCGGTTATCATGGATTCGCCAGCCAACCCATACGATGGAAGCATCGGCTTGTTCAAGCAAGCAGGCGCAAGCCGTGGCGTGCCGTTGCTACTGGCGACGGACGAGGAAGGCGGGAACGTGCAGCGCTTCACGAGCCTGGGCATACTGCCATCCGCGCAGGCAGCGGCGCGCACGCTGGACACAGCCCAAGCCCAAGCGCTCGTCACGCAGCACGGCCAGGAATTGCGCCATATCGGGATCGACATCGTGTTCGGCCCACTCGCCGATGTTGCGCCCCTAAGCGGCGACAGTCCTCTCGGTGACCGGATTTTCTCAAGCGACCCGGTAGTTGCCAACGCGTACGACCTGGCTTATGTGCATGGCTGGGAGGCCGCTGGCATCCTGCCAACGCTCAAGCATTTTCCGGGGCTGGGTTCGGCAACTGCCAACACGGACTACGCACCTGCTACCACGCCGCCGCTGAGCCAACTCAAACTGCGCGATTTCATCCCATACAGCCCCGCCATGGCGGCGACCGGCACCGCTGTTATGGTTGGAAACCAAGTTGTGCCTGGTTGGTCAGGCGGGCCAGCCAGCCTAAGCAAAACGGTTGATACGTACCTGCGCCAAACGCTCGGCTTTGGTACCAACCTGGTCGTAACCGATTCGCTGACGGCGCACGCCATCACAAGCATTGCGAGCGAGACGGGCGCTGCAGTGCGCGCGATCGCTGCGGGCAATGACATCCTCGTGTATGTGTTGCAAGACACCAGCGAACAGCCAAACTCCGCTTTGGTCTCCCAGCTTTCCGCGGCAATTAATGCTGGGCTCGCAACGGGACATATCTCAAAAATGCAGCTTGCCACCGCGGTTAGTGCCAAGCTTGCCGCCCAACATATCGACCCATGCACGCTCGTGCGCTGAAGAACCTGAACGTTACATGACAAATTGATAGCAACGCGGAAAACCAATTGACATCGCCTCCTTGTACCGGGCTATACTGCAGGTGTCATATAACGTAATGGGAGGGAAACGTATGCACACATACAAACATGCCGGCCGGTACCTTGGCCGGGTCGCGCGAAGCATTGTTACGAGCACGGTGCTCATATTAGGGATAAGCAACATCTTGCCCGTGGTAGCCACGGCGCATGCCGATGACGCCATGAGTGCGGCACTGAGCCAACCAGTTGGCACAGTCGTCCAGCAGTCAACGATGACGCTGCCATCCCAGCTGCAATCGCTTGCAACAGGCGTCCGCGCCCTGTACGTATCGACCGATCTCAATGGGAACAAAATCATCGTTTCCGGCGCATTCATAACACCAAACGTGCGTCCAGTACACCCGAACGTAGTGGCGTGGGCGCACCCCACGACCGGTGTGGGCGATAATTGCGCGCCTTCGCTAAACCTCAGTGTATTTTGGCCTGACGCGGCAGACCAAGTTGCTGCTTACTTGCAGCAAGGCTGGACCGTTGCAGCAACCGATTACCAAGGGCTGAGCACTGACGGCACCCACCAATACCTTATCGGCAGTACAGAAGCACGATCGGTCATCGATTCTGTGCGCGCAGCACGCAACCTTGACCACAGCCTAACTGCCAATTGGGTTGCTTCCGGGCAATCGCAAGGTGGCCAAGCGTCACTGTTCGCCGGCGAGCTTTCAAGTACGTATGGCGGAGGGCTTAACCTGGCGGGCGTGGTATCGCTGTCACCAGCGTCTCATGAGGAGCAACTCGTCCCGGCAATCTTGACCTCGCAAGGCAAAGGCTACCTTGTTATGGCATTGGTCGGACTTGCCGCGGCCGACCCGAGTGTCAGCGTGAACACGATATTGGCACAGCCAGCTATCGATTTACTGCCCGTCCTTGACAGTGGTTGTTTCAATGAAATATTCAGTGCCTACCACAACTTGACTCCATCGCAAACAGTTGTGGGCGGGACTGTTCCAGCAGCAATCGTGAACGAGCTGGCACAGCTGGGTGATCCGGGCCAGCAGGCGCCGAACGCACCGGTTCTGCTCGTGCAGGGCACGGCCGACACCACGGTTCCAAAATCACTGACTGCCGACCAGCAGCGCATTGAATGTTCGTACGGTGGTGCCGTCGATATGGAGCTCTTCCCCGGTGCTACTCACGACAATATCTCGACAGTCTCGACTGGGTTAGTTAGCAGCTATATCAATGATCGGTTTAACGGCGTTACGCCACCGAGCAACTGCTAAGCCAAAACAAATAAAATTTACGGAGCGTGAGCACCAATTTATACTGGTGCTCACGTTTTTTTCATCGGTAATATTGTAGTTTTATTTGCTACGACGACTTGACGATAATCCGTTAGTCTAGTAGCCTAGGATGCATGTCGTCAAACTACCACGTTGAAACGATTATTGTACTCGTCCTCCACCAGCCCTAGGCGGAAGAGTATTCGTGTTACCAAAACCTTTCCGCCGAATCAGGCGGATTTTTAATTTTATAAGGAGAAAATATGACTGCAACAACACAAGAAACCGATCCGGCACAAGCCGGCGAAGAAAAAATGGAAAATGAACAGCCATCGGCAGGCCAACAGGCGCTGCGTGAAGCTGGGGTGACGTACCAGAACCCTCACTACCCTGAGTTTGAATTTAGGACAACCGGGACAGCATGGGAGCGGGAACAGCCCGGGGTTTGATCCCGGCGTTGTACTCGAAAATATTAGCATAGGGCAACAATATAATAGCGGGCACTCCTACGCCAGGATGCCCGCTATTATATTTCTATATCGGCGCACAATGGTGCTTATGCTAGTATTGAAGTTATGACTGAAGCGCTCTCCTTCAGGTCGCTCAAAACCAGGACGGTGCAAAACCGGTTCAATATTATTGTCGGCCTTTTGCTCTTCATACTGGCATTCGGGTTGGTAGAGTCCATCGCGTCCGTCAAAGTAATGTCCGGAATTCGCGCCTACGTCAGCGGCGAGGGATTGTGGTCAAAGGCGCAAAAAGAAGCCGACAGCTACCTCGTTAAATATACTTCGACGCATAACGAGTCCGACTACCAAGAATTCCTGCTCTACACCGGCGTCCAGCTGGGAGACCACCAGGCGCGGATAGAAATGGACAAACCGAACCCGAACGAAACGCTTGTTCGCCAAGGTTTCATCCAAGGAGGGAACAATCCTAGCGACGTGGACGATTTAATTTTCTTGTATAGGAATTTGAAGGACAACTCGCTCATGCGCCCGGCAGTCTCGACTTGGAAGCAAGGCGACATAGTCACCGCCAAAATGATAGCCCTCGCGAGTGAAATCCATGCCTTGGTGACAAGCCGTGCTACGGTCACCACCGCAGGACAGGCCGCATGGGACGCGGAGTTAGCCACGCTCGTCGCAAGGACATACACGCTCGACAGGCAGTTGACCGTGCTGGAAAACCAGTTTTCTGCAGGGCTCGGCCAGGCATCACGGCGGGTGTCACGGTATTTATATAGCATTACGTTCTTCATGACCGGCTTGTTGGGCATATTGACCCTTGTGTTCGCAGTACGCAGCGCACGTTCGATCATCCAGCTCGACAAACAGAAAACCGAGTTCGTATCCCTGGCGTCCCACCAACTTCGGACGCCTTTGACAGCCATGAATTGGTATGCTGAAGCCTTGCTCTCCGAAACTGCTGGGCCAATTACCAAGCAGCAGCGCGAGTACCTAAGCGAGCTGCAAGGCGGCGGGCAGCGGATGGCGGCGCTGATCAGCGACCTCCTGAAGATGTCAAGCTTGGATCTGGGCACATACCATCCAGAGTTCAAAAAGGTAGACATCGAGCACGTCATCAACACGATTTCCAGGGACCTGCAACCGCTAATCACGCAAAATGGGCTGCATCTTTCGGTGCAGATCGAGCCGGACGTGCCGCAACTTACCATTGACGAACAGTTACTTTCAGGCGTTTTGCAGAACCTCGTGTCCAACAGTGTGAAATACAGCCGCCACGGCGGTAAAATATCGGTGAGCGTGCGCAAGCAACGGCGCAATATCCTTATCCATGTCGCTGACAACGGTATCGGCATCCCCGACAAGCAACAGAAACATATTTTCAGCAAACTCTTCCGCGCCGACAACGCCCAGAAGGTCGATGCGAATGGCACGGGCCTCGGGCTCTATATCGTCAAAGCAATGACGCGCAGCATGGGCGGCAAAGTATGGTTTGAGTCAACTGAACACAAGGGCACGGATTTTTATATTCGGTTGCCCATATACAATACAAAGCCGCGCGCATAAAGGAGGTTCCGGGTGCCAAACCAAAAGATAGTCCATGTCATCGAAGATGACCCATCGATGCTCAGGATATTGTCGGCAACGCTCCAGAAGGAAGGTTTCACGGTCCGCACGTCGCAAGACGGCAAGCAAGGCCTGGACGCCGCACTGCTGGAGATGCCAGACCTTATCCTGCTTGACCTTTTGCTGCCAACAATGCCTGGTACCGAAGTACTCAAAGCGCTCCGGGCAGACAAGCGTGGTGCCACGGTGCCAGTAATGATCGTCACCAACCTCGACGAAAACGATACTATTTACAAGTCAGTGGCAAAAGCGTCGTCGACATATATCATCAAAAGCAATTCTTCGCTTGCGTATATCGTGCAAGAGGTGAAACGCCTGCTCACGGGAGACACCGGCCAAACACAAGCATGATAGAATGTGCTCAAACTTCAAATAACGATAGGCGGTAGCATGCAGAACGACCAACCGAACCCTTGGGACCCTACCCAGCAACCACCACAGTACAACCCATATCCGGCGCAAATGCCGCCGCAAAGCGCACAAATACCTCCAGTACCGCCGCAACCGCCGCAGCCTATAGCGCAACCAACCCAGCCCTATTATGGCGCGCCCCAGCCGGCACAACCTCAGGCTCCACAAGCACCGTTCATGGCGCAGCCAGCACAACCACCGACGGCTTTGCCGTCCCAGCCTGCCCAACAACCATGGTTAGCCCAACCCGCGCCTAAGCCAATGTACCCAACCCAATACCCGCAACAGCAACAATACCAACCACAACCACAGCAAAGTTATGCCCAACCGAAATCGTTTTTCCAGAAATTCAAGCTACGACTGCCGTGGCGCCCGAAAGCTATCGCCGCCGTCGCAGTCGTCGTGCTGCTGGTCGCTGGCGCTGTGTTCGCCGGCACCCAGTTGATCCACCGGCCCATTCACCATGAAGATGTACTGACAGCTATCCAGGCTGCGCAAAATGCAGACCAAGACCTGAGCGACGCGCTGCAAACCTACAATGATGAGTCCGTAGGCGCTACAGCGACTGCATCGACTATCGCTATCGCTGCGGGCACGATCAATTCCAAGCTCGCAGACGCCAAATCCCAGGTCGACGCCTTAAAAAAATCCGCTGTCTTGGGCGACGGCAAAGTCAGCACTGCCTTCCAGGCTTATGACAAGAAGTTCGGGCCATATGTCGATTACTTGCAGCAAAACAACAGTGACTTCACGAAGATAGGCCCCATCGTCAATGGTGCCATGGCCAAATTGCAATCAGCGATCAATAACGTGCCTTCAAGCAACAGCAAAATGCCGTCGTATTTGAGTAATTTGAAATCGCAGCTCGAAGCAATCAATAAACAACTCGGCAGCGTCCAAGTACAAAGCGACACGAACAAACAAGGCCTAACTGCCTTCAAAGCGTACATCAGCAGCTGGCTGGACGATGTCGGGCAAGCCCAAAGCGACCTCGCCGGTGGCAGCGACTATTACACGGTCGTCGAAGATTTGTTTAAGATCGACTCAGCCCAGACGAAACTCTACAACGCGCTCGACAATGTCAACACGCAGGAATCTGCCAACCTCAAGCGCCTCGACCCAGAAAACGAGTTCAACGCGTTAACCTCTGCGCTGACAAACTTGTCGCTCAGTATCACTAATTAAGCATGCGGCTCATGCAGTTGCACTAGATGAAGGGTCTTGCTGCTCATTCGGCACGACTGTAGATTTGCTCAAGATGTGGTTGACCATTTGGTCAAGCTGGTCGTCGGACAGGTTCGCTTTGACAGCATAACCCTCGATGCCCCAATTGCGCAGGCCGGCCGGCGCGTCGGCTTCGTTCAGGTTGGAGATGATGAGCACGCGGATGTGTTTGCCCCATTCGCTCTCGCGCATGCGTTTGAGGATCTGGTCGCCGGCCACGCCGGGAACCATGAGATCAAGCAGGACCAGGCTCGGCCGTTCGAGCTCAATCAGCACTAACGCCTCGTTGCCCTCGTACGCAACGGTGCAAGTATAGCCAAGGATTTCCATGCGCGTTTTATAAATTTCTGCCAGGCTGGTATTGTCTTCGACTATCACGATTTTGGCGAGTGAATCAATGCTGTTGTCCATGATGATGATTGTACTACGAATAGATGCGCGCTTGCACTAGTTGTGCCTAAATGCCTTCCATGCTAACGGGCTGTTTTATTTCAGCCTGACGCTCACCGATGCTAATAGGATAGACACCCGTAAAACAAGAAAGGTTGAACATGCGCGCCGGCAGCCCGGTTGCCGCCAGCATGCCGCCAAGCGACAAATAGCCAAGCTTGGTACACGGTTTCTTGCCGCTCATTTTTTGGCGCATCTGTTCGATGGTCATAGTAGCCGCGGCGAGATCGTCCTGCCTCGGCGTATCTATACCGTAGAAATCCGGGAACCGTACGGGAGGTGAAGCTATTAGCACGCTGACCGACTTGGCGCCTGACGCGTAGACGAGTTCAACAAGCCGGGGCATGGTATTTAACCGCACAATCGAATCGTCGATCAAAATTATATCCTTGCCCTCGACAGCCTCGGGTATGATGTTGTGCTTCCGGCGCAGCTGGCGGCGGCGGTCGTCGTGGGTCGGCTGCATGAATGTCCGGCCGATGAAACGGTTTTTGATGATCGCTTGCGAGTGCCGCAGCCGAAGCGCGTCAGCATATCCTTCGGCGGCGGGGACTGACGTGTCGGGAACCGGCACGACAACGATGTTCTTCCGGTCGCCATCCGGCGGATGTTCGCGCGCGAGCTGCTGCCCGAACCGGCGGCGTACCTCGTTGACGCTCTTGCCATACAGTCGGCTGTCGTGGCGGGCAAAGTAGACGAATTCAAACATGTCCAGCTTGTGCACGCCTTTAGCTAATTGGCGCGACGTTAACGCATTGTGCTCTATGACAAGCATCTCGCCCGGCTCTATGTCCCTAATAAAGGTGGCGCCAATAATATCTAGCCCGCACGTTTCAGAAGCGACCGCGTAGCCGCCACCGACCTTGCCCAACGACAACGGGCGGATACCGCAGCTATCGCGGAATGCCACCAACGTGCCGCCGTGTATGGCGACCGCCGAAAACGCCCCCGTGAAGAGCGGGTATGCTTTCTTGATTGCATCCGGCAACGCCGCGCCCATACGGATGTATTGGCCAATCGCATACCCCATCATTTCGACATCGTTCATGTTCTGGGTGGACATGCCATGTCGGACCAAAAACTTTTCTAATTTTTTGGTCACCGGCAGGTTGCCATTGACACTGAGCGCCAAGCCTATCTGCTCGTCAATGACCGGTTGCGCGTGACAGTCCTTAGCGCCAGAGGTCGAATAACGGTTGTGCCCAACCGCCATTGAGCCCTGCAAGTATTCCATATCGCCAGCCGAATACACATCCACGACCATGCCCATGCCACGGCGGGCGCGCATCGGTTGGCCTGCCGCGAAACTCGCGATCCCGCTCGCCTCAACGCCGCGATGCTGCATCGCGAACAAGCTCTCGTATACCATCGCCGCCGCTTCAGTACCGCGTGAACCTAGAATGATCCCCGCTACCGCGCATTTCTCATTCAGGTCATAGGGCATTTCTTTAACAGTACCAAGAACCAACCGGATCGCCAACGTGCGTTTTCTCACAATATTACGCTGCAAATGTGGTTTGCTATACTACAGCCATGGCAAAGAAAACAAAACATTTGCTGATCGTGATCGACCTCCAAAAAGGCTGGCGGCACAAGACTGCAACCGAACAAGCCATGTTGCGCACTGTCGAACGCATAGGCCACGGTCTGGTAGATCGGTGGCTCC
>CAZGPZ010000033.1:0-12018 GCA_964527385.1 uncultured Candidatus Saccharibacteria bacterium
GAAGACAACAACCCGCGCGCCCAACAACTTGGCCAGATGGTTGCCGAGTCGTCACGCAGCCACCGCGAACAACTGATGGGACAGCTAAAACAGGCATTAGCCTTATCGAAACCGGCGCCAACAGGACAGGCGGCACCGGCAGGACCGCCAACACAACTGCCGGCACCAGCGGCCGATTACTGGTTCATGAATCAGCCGAATGTGCCGCAGCCTGGCACTGGTCCGGCCCCATCCCAAACCCCGGCAGTGACCATTACAAGTGACGGTCAAATCCAAGCCGGGGCACCCAACGATCCGCGGCTATCGGAAGCGCTGCACGAACGCCACGAGCAAGCCCAAGAGGTGATGACGAACCAGCACTTGAAGACTATCCAACCCCTGGACGCCGCGCCGCCAACGACAGTGGCTGCCGCCCCTGTTAGCCAGCCAGCAGCAACAGTGACACCCCCAGCCAACCCTGCTACAATGAACCTAGCCGGGAATAACGACCTCAATATTGCAACCTTGGCGCGCATTGCCAACAAGCAGGACCAAGACACGGGCGAGGTGGTTATTTCACTACACAAACGATAAGGTGGGCGAGAGATGAACCCTTCGGAACAAAACCAATTTGGAACAGTCGTGCACCCGTCGCCTGCCGCGCCGCCGGCAGGGCAGCCAGCATACCCGCCGCAACCGATGCCCGCGCCAGCCGGATACCAAAACGGTCAGGGACTGTATTATCCACAGCCGGCACCACCAGTACAACAAGCGGCCGTGGCAATGGGCCAACCAGCTGGACAACCGGTTCCCGCTCCCGCCAAAACGAACCCGAATAGCACACAGAACATGCTGCAGATAGCCGAGATCCGCGACGGGATCGTCATCATGAACGACGGCTCATTCCGTTCGATTGTCATGGTGAAATCGATCAACTTCGACCTGATGAGCCCCCAGGAACAAGAAGCGGTGGAGTATTCATACCAAGGGTTCTTGAACTCGCTGTACTTCCCGATACAGATATTCATCCGCTCGCAGAAGGTTGACCTGCAACCATATATCACCAAACTGGACAAGATCCGCACCGAACATGACAACATGCTGCTCGCCATGCTGATGGAAGATTACATCAATTACATCGACCAACTGGCGCAGCAGACGAATATCATGGACAAGAAATTTTACATCGTGGTGCCGTACCAGCCAGTGGTGGACGTGCAGCAGGCGCTCAGCCAGAGCAAGAACTTTCTGTCGGGGGTGAAAGCGCTGTTCGTGAACAAAGAGCAGCACGTGACAATCAATGAAGCGGACCTGGAGAAAGCAAAGACCGAGTTGCGCAACCGCGTGCAAGCGGTCCTGGCAGGCCTGATGCAGTGCGGCGTGCAGGGACTGCCGCTGGACACGCAGGAGTTGATCGAGTTGTATTACGATACCTACAACCCCGATACCGCAACCCGCCAGCAACTGAAAAACTTCGATGACATGACCGCGGACGTTATAACTAAAGGCCAGGGAGTCGCCGCGCAGGCACACCTGCAGCGGGAGTTGCAATGAACCAGCTAATGGCTAGTAGCTCATCGCTATTAGCAAAACAAACCGCGTTTGCTACTTCCTTCTATCAGCTACCAGCTATAAGTCATCAGCCAGCACTCCGGAGGACTGCCTGATGGCACGTAGGCCAAAGATCGACCCGGTCGCCCTGGCACAGCAACAGCGTGCCAACGAAGAAATGGAAGTGCAGGCGGCGTTCCAGAAGGGTGTCACGGCGCTGCGCGACTTCATCGCGCCAAGCTCGATCGAACTGTTTAGCAACTATTTCCAGCTCGGCACGCGCTATGCGCGGTCGTATTACGTCTACGGCTACCCACGGCAAGTCTACACCGGCTGGCTATCGAGCATGGTCAACCTGGACGAGGTCATCGACATCTCGATGTATATTTACCCGGTCGAGAGCCAGGTCGTGCTAGATAATTTGCGCAAAAAAGTGACGCAACTAGAAGCCGGCATCCAGATTGACTCCGAAAAGGGCCGGGTGCGCGACCCGCAGAAGCAAGCGGCAATTTTGGACGCAGAGGAAATGCGTGACAAACTGCAGGTCGGCGAAGAACGCTTCTTCCGCTTCGGGCTGTATTTCACGATCTACGCGAACTCGATGGATGAGCTAGAGTTCGTCACGCACAAAGTAGAATCGTTGCTTGGCCAGCAATTGGTCTTCAGCAAGCCAGCCACATCGCAGCAGGAGCAAGCGCTCAACAGCAACGTGCCGCAGTTCATGGACCAGCTGCAGATCCGCCGCAACTTCGCGACTGGTGCGCTCAGCACCAGCTTCCCGTTTACCAGCGCCGACTTGACGCAGGACAATGGTATTTTATATGGCGTGAACATGCACAATTCCGGACTCGTGATCTTCGATCGATTCAGCTTGGAAAATAGCAACTCAGTCGTCTTCGCGACGTCTGGCGCGGGCAAGTCGTTCTCGGTCAAGCTGGAAGCGCTCCGCAGCATGATGTTCGGCACGGAAATATTTATCATCGACCCAGAGAACGAATACCAACGGATGTGCGACGCGGTCGGCGGCGCGTACGTGCACCTCAGCCTGAACAGCAACACGCGCATCAACCCGTTCGACCTCCCGCGCGTTGTCGATACCGAAGAAGCCAATGATGCGCTCCGCTCGAATTTGATTACTCTGCACGGGCTGCTGCGGTTGATGATGGGCGGCGCGCAGGCGCAGATGGTCGGCGGCAATGCTGCTATGTTGCCGGCGCTGACACCGACAGAAGAAGCCGACCTAGATGCAGCGCTGATCGAAACCTACGCCAAAGCCGGCATCACGAACGACCCGTTGACCCAAACTGGCACGCCGCCGATTATTGGCGACTTATATGACACATTGCTGCACATGGGCGGGTCCGGGCCGCAATTGGCACAGCGCCTCCGCAAGTACACCACCGGTACGTTCGCGGGTATTTTCTCCCAGCAGAGCAATGTCTACATCGAAAACCCGATGGTTGTTTTCAATATCCGCGACCTGGAGGACGAACTCCGGCCGGTCGCGATGTATATTGTGTTGAATTACATCTGGAACAAGACGAAAGCCGACCAGAAGCGGCGGCTGCTGATCGTCGACGAAGCATGGCAGCTGATGAAGTATGAAGATTCCGCCAACTTCTTGTTCTCTGTCGCCAAGCGGGCGCGCAAATACAACCTGGGCATCACGACGATCACCCAGGACGTAGAAGATTTCATGGGCTCGCGCATGGGCCGGGCTATCGTGAGTAACGCCAGCATGCAGTTCCTGCTGAAGCAATCGACCTCCGCGGTCGATGTTCTGGCAGACACGTTCAAACTGACAAGCGAAGAGAAAAAGCGCTTGAGCCAGTTCCCCGTCGGGCAAGGATTATTCTTCGCCGGGCAAAACCACATACATATCCAAGTTATTGCCAGCCCGACCGAAGCAAACCTCATCACGACCAACCCAAGCCAGACACCGCAGGTTGGCAGCGCGCAAAGCCAAGGGGAATTGTCGCAACCACAGGGTACAATCAACTTAGGGAACGCGCCGCAGCAGTACGGCGCGGCGGGCAGTCCCGTAGTACAATAAGACCATAACGAGGACAAGCACGCAGCATGATACAGATCGGCCTCACGGACACTTTGGCTGGCATTCGCGACGGCGAAGAGCAGGCTACTGGTGACATCAGCGGCCTGTTGAGCGCGCCCGACACGGCGACTGCTGTCGCCGAGAAACCGAAAGCCAGCGAAGATAGTTCTGGAAGCAAAGGCGCAGGAGGCGGATTTTCATTCTCGAACGAGCCTGCAGGTGACTCGGGACCATCACCGAAACAACGCCCACGAACCATCGGCGCGATGTTGTTTGGCAACTGGAAACGCCGGTCAATTACTGGCGGGGCAGTAGCTGGAGCCGGCGGCATCGTCGGCGCGGTCATGTTGTTCTCGGTCTCGTCAGGGCCGCTGGAATTCATCCACATTTCGCAAATTCTTGGCAATCACTTCACTAATACGCATAGCGCGATTGAAACACGAATGGGCAAATGGTTGTTCGGCGAGAAACTCGGTATACGGACAGCAGGCGACACACGGTTAAACTTTTTGTTCGGAGAGGTGTGGTTCAAGAACAAAATCCTCGCCGACTTGAAAACCAAAGGCATAGTGCCTGAATTCGCGGAAGCTTCAACTAAATTTACCGGCTATACGGTCGACGCCACAAAACTGCCTGACGGCCTGTATAAAGGAAGCGCCAGCGACTTCCAGTCACAGCTCTCGGAATTGACCGGTTTGCCGAAGCAGCAAATTCTTGAGGTCCCGGGCGAACCGGGTACCTTCCATGTCAACGTGGAAGGTTTCTTCAACGACAGCAAAGTACTGAACGGCATGGTCAAGCTCAGCAATGTGCCGTGGCTTGCCCAGCAAGCCAACATTCGCACGCTCGGACGGTATGGCATGGTATATCGAAACTGGCACATCCTTCGCAAAGCCGATGCAAACTTGACGGCGAAAAAAGACGATATGGTCAAAGCTTTCATGGACAAACTGTTCGGAGCCGAGAAATCACAAGCTCCAGCAGAAATCGAAGCTACAGACCCGACGCTCGGGGAGGAAGGCGGCAAGGACATCAAAATACCGGGAGCGCCGGAGGGTGCACCATCCGCCGAGACTACCAAATCAATATTTGGTGACATGAAAGGGTTCGACCTTAAGAGTGCAGCCGGAAAGGTCGGGATTGCAGCAGCTGTCCTGGCAATTGCTTGCATCGTTTACGAAATTGCACATAAGATTGGCATCATACGTTATGGGCAGCTTATTCTACCAATGATAAAGATGGCGACAACAGCAGTTTCGGTCGGTAACCAGATAATGACCGGCCAGGATGTAAATATCGATGAGATGGATGCGCTTGAACAACAGTTTAACACTATTGATGCCAAGACACTTCAGTCAACGTCTACCTGGAGTGATGCTGCGCCAATACAGGCCGCAGAAGGCGGCTACGGGGGTGTTGACATGGACCAGGGCATAAAAGACCTAATGTCTGGCATGCCCGATTGGTTAGCGGCAATCGTCAACAACGGCGTCGTCAACACGGCGTGCGGCAAGGTGGTGCAAGGAATCGCAACCGTTATTAGTATTGCTATCATATTCGTCCCGGGGGTCAACGTCGTTGCAACGATCGCTGGCGCCGTCATTGGCGCGATTGGCACGCCGCTGCTTGTCAAGCTCGTGAGTAACCTTATAGCTGGCAGTGCCGTCAACGTGAAGGCTACAGGCGCGGAATGGGGCAACCTCGTCGATTATGGGTCGGCACTCTCGGCGAACACTGAAGCAGTTGCATACGGCGGCGTCGCGCTGACCAACCAGCAGCTTTCTGAGTTGAGCCAGCAACAAGCTGCCAACAACACGGCACAGTTTCATTCCGAGAGCCTGGCTGACCGCTTGTTCAACCCGTACGATTACCGTAGTGTTGTGGGAAACATGATCGACCAGTTGAACATATCTAGCCCGCAGGCTTTGTTTGCTAAGCTGAGCAATATCCCTGCGGTAATCGGAGCGCTGTTGTCGCTGCCGGCAAGAATCTTTTCCGCAACCGTACATGCCGACCCCATCCCGTATCAATATCCGTTCAAACAGTTTGGATTTAGCCTGGAAGACCTGAACAACAGCACCGTGCAGGACCCCTACGCAAACGCCACTGCCGTCAGTAAGATACTGGACAAGGAGCTGAAAAGCGGCGACCACAAGTACATAGACAAAGCCCTTGATTGCTTCGGCATCGCCGTAGCCAAAGGCTCAGATGGATGGGATGCAGTGCCAACAACAGAAAGTGTCTCGGACGACGAGGACCGTGCGCTCGGCGTAAACGTATATAACACCACGGAATATAACACATCAGACTGCATAGACCAAGGTAACGCCGACTGGCTACGCGTGCGGTTCTGGATATTCGACACGCGGGTGATAGAGGGTTATGCCTGCACGCTCGGTGACGACACATCGTGTGCCAACACTGGGTTTGTCGGCGCGGGAGGCGCATAACCTATGCTTTCAAGGACAATCCTTCTGCCGGGTAGGGCAAGGACATTGCGGCGGTGGGCGTCGCGTACTGCCTTGGTGCTGCTCGTCACCGTCATTGCGTTCAGCGACTCGCCCGTACGGGCACTGACAGACAATCAATCTGATGCACTCAACAGCGGCGTCGGGTTCTTCAATACCGAGAGCTGTGACGGCGAACCCAGCACGCCGGGGAATGATTCATTCGGAAACTATACACTGCCATCGGATACAGGGCGTGGAGGGCAAGGACCAGCCATGGACGCGAACGGCATAGTCAACGGGCAACCGGCGGCCTTCGCCGCGCTTGCGAAAAAGCAAACAAGCTCCGTGTATAGCAAATACTACATAGCTATGCGCTGGAAATACGCCACGTGGAAATGGGATGGGACCAGCTCAATAATCGATCAAACTCAATACGATTGGATGGGGAACGACCTAACCAGGACACCAAAACCACGCCTTATCATCGTCACTAATAACGCCGGCACGAGCATCGTTGTCGCGGCGCTAGATGCCGGGCCGGCGCCGTGGCAAGGGGTCGACTCATCGCCGAATGACATTCCGAAAGAAGGTTGGACCAACCCAGAGACTGGCACGCCGCTCGGATATTCAGGCTATGTCGCTATGTTGTCGCCGGATGCCTACAAAGCGCTTGGTATTTCCAGCACCCCCGCCAAAGACGGCAGCGACGACCTGCGCTATGCCTGGGCAAAGGACCAGACGATGGCTCCGGGACCAACAACATTGACGACGCCGGCTGGCAACGGCACTATCTGCGGTACTGCTACCGGACCCGGCAACACAGTCTTTTTGAGCCAGCGTGACCCTCGGTGGAAGGGGCAGATCATCTGTTGGAGTGATGGTTGCGGATCAGTACACGACGAGGGTTGTTGGGCAACGTCAGTCGCCATGATCATCTCTACGCTCGAGAAGCGGTACTGGCCAAACGAAGTCACGCCAATGCAGACAGAGGGTTCAGGAAAACCACATGAGAGCTTCTATAGCAATAAGCTGAACGATAAGTATTATCGTCGGGGAGATTTTGACAAAGCCTTGATTGCGGTCCAGCAAGGAGCGCTCGTGCTGATCCACGGCAGTGGCGCCGGACAGTACGGTGGGCCGTTTTACAACACGCCAACACACTGGGAAGTTTTGCGTGGTGTGACACCGTCAGGCAACGTGCTACTCAATGACCCGTGGGATCTAAACGATCCAGCCAACCCTTCCCAGCCGAATCCCGTGCAATATGCCGGGGGTGGCACATACCGCGCGCATACCGTCCGCGAATGGCCGCAGGCTGCAGTCAGACCCTACACACTGGACTTTGAAATAGTAACAATTGCGAAACCGTAGGGATATGAACCGCCGTATTATCATAGCTATGATCATCGGGGCCGCTGCGCTGATTATTTTGGTAGTCGGCATAGCAACTAGGCGCACACCGCAGACAGCAACCACCGCGCCGACCGAAGTGCAATACACGAATGCGGTGACTGGTAGTGCTGCCAGCGACATCATCGGTGAAACAAGCGGGCTAGACCCTAATGCTGTCACATTTTCTGGCGTAACAATCGACGGCATTGACGTCATCTACCCTTATCTCACAAACGACCAGGCATCGAATGCCCAGGACATAGTCAGCGACTTTCTCATGGCGCGGTCAGGATTGAATGATGTTCATGGCGCGGTCAAAGATAATCTGATCACGCAAACAGGAAACCAGATTTCTTTCACGTTGGTGGTCATGAAGCCACAAGTAACATACCAGGTGATTATAACCGTCCAAAATACCTATCAGACGACCCCAAACGTCGTCATTAACCGGATTGGGGTGTAGGGGTATGAACAATTCCTCAAACCGAAGCGTCGCTGCCATTGTCCTGGCACTCGGAGTGCTTGGCCTGCTATTAGGTGGCACATGGTTTATCGCGCAACCAAAAATAACCGTGATCGCACCTGCTGGCAGCACAATCACCGCCACGCAAATGGGCGCCGATTCTACGAGTATATCCGAGAAAGCATCGAGTAGTTCAACCACATTGCGGGTTGGTGCAGGCTACTACAAAGTCGTCGTTAGCAACAATAGTGCCAAGCAGTTGTTCTACGGGTCGGCAGGTGCATTCCAGGAAAGCAAATTCAGCTTTACCGCTACGAGCGCTTCGTACACGTCGCTCGTCGCGCGGCGGGTTGCATATAACGTCGTGCCTGGCAGCAGTTCGCTCGCGTACTTAGACACGACTGCCCGGGCAGTCGAACGCATCGACCAAAACGGCAATGTCATGGGGCTGGACACTAAAGCGGATATAGACAGCTTGAACGACGGCAACACCGGTAACGCGCAAGGATTGTATCCCGTCAGCGGCAACCAAGCGGTCGTGCTCAGCAATGGCTATTTGTACAAATTGGTGGCAAACCAGCTTACGCGCTTGGACACCCAAGGCATGCCGTCCGACCGTAACACGGTGGTAGTCGGCACTAACCCGGCGCAACCATCATTCGTGGTAGCAGTTGGGCAGATTATTTATTGGTACGATTCTGTTGACGCAGTACCAAAAAAACTTATTCAAACATCAAAGCGATTTGACCAGTTGGTTGTCGGCGGCAAAACCGTAGTGGCATATTCGACACGCTTGCCTGATTCAGTAGAAGATGTCAAGGCGTCGTACAACACAACATATGCCATCGACCCGCTCGTCATTGACGCTGGCAACAAGACCCAGCGAGACTGGGCTATCGGACCGGTCGTTGACCTGTCGGTTTCACCGGACGGGACGTACGCTACGGTATTGAAGCGTCACACCGACCACACTAGCTTGTATAATGTCCATGACCTTTCGCCGCTCTATGACGTAGAAAACCCTGACACGACCACGCCCGCCTGGACTGACAGCACGCACTTCGTATACGGCAAAGATAGCGATATTTGGAGATTCGACGTTGCAAACAAGACGGGAATAACGGTCGGCACATTGCCCGGCACGCTCGATCCGACTTCCATAACATACGACGGCACAGGGAAATCGTACTATGTGACAACGTACGACAGCGTGTCAGGCGCGGCAATATACCGGGCATCTTCCGCGGCAACAAGCCAAAACGCGCAATTGGCGGCATCCGTAGCTGCCGGACTTTCGCCCGGTAGTACATACACGCTCGATTATTTTGACATTAGCCAGCCGACACTACGCGTTACGACGTCGGTCATACTCAACAACCCAAGCTTGTCACAATTCCGTAGGGCAACGCTTCAAGCGCGGCAAGCAGCGCTGGCATACCTCAAGGGCAAAGGAATTGACACCTCAAAGGTACGTATCGTCTACGACCCAGCTAATTTGTAGCCATCAGGATAATATTGCTGTTGTCGGCAAAGTGGTGCGCAACGACGTCGGCATCGGTAGTTGTGATAAATGTCTGGTAAGAGCGCAAGTGATGGGTGAGCGCTTTGCGGCGAGCACCGTCGAGCTCACTGAAGACGTCGTCAAGTAATAATAGCGGCGCCTGGCCGCGGCGTTCTTCGAGGAATTTCATTTCCAAAATTTTAAGGCCGAGTACGAATGTCCGGGTTTCGCCGCGCGAGGCAACCTCTTCGGCCGGACGGCCGTCGAATTTGACAATGACATCATCACGATGGGGACCGAAAGACGTAAACCCTCGCGTAATATCGTCGCTATGGCGGGCAGCTAATTGCCGGACCATGGCGCTTTCGTAATCGTCTGGGTTCGCCGCCGTGGCATATGCCGCTGTGGCAGCAACATTGGTAGTTGAAAGGTCGGCGTACAACGCCCCGATCTGTTGGTTGATCACCGCGACAAGCGAATCCCGGGCGCGCACGATACGGCCGCCAAGCTCGCCGAGGCGAATATCCCACGGGAATAATTGGCCCGCCGTGGCTTTGCCGCTCTTAAGCAGCCTGTTGCGCTGGGCAAGCGTCCGCCGGTATGCCCGTGCTGTTGTCCCATAGCCCGGCGTAGCCTGGGCGATCAGGTCGTCCAAGTACTCGCGCCGCTTCTCCGGCGACCCATTGAGAAGGAGCAGGTGATTCGGCTCAAACAAAACCACCGGGACCGTGCGGTCAAGGCCGAGCCGGCGCAATGCACGGCCGCCAATGTCGTATGATTTGCCGGGGTTAGGCGCGGCTACTATCTTGACTATCCGCTCGATATCATCAGCCAGCGCGTCCAATCGACCCCAGGGCTTGCCGTGCATTACCAGCTCTTGGTCGTGTACTCGGTAGGAACTGCCACGCGATATAACTAGAAGCGCCTCGAGCAGATTCGTCTTGCCGCTGGCGTTCGGCCCGACGATAATATTTACTCCCGGCGCGAACTCAAACGAATCGTCCGAATATGAGCGGAATGACTGCAATCGAATACTTTGTATGGCCATTAGCTAGTCGTCCTTAGCTGATAGCTTCCGCACAAAAGCACTTAATAGCTTGCCAGTTTCTTCAGCCTTCAACGATAGTTGCCGGCATTGCCCAGGATCAATATACTGCAATTGTTCGGCTATAATAAGCATCGATTCAACTTCAGCGCATGAGCCTTTCGCGATAAGAAGGAACTGCCTAAAAGACTTGTCACTGCGCCTGGCGTAACCTTCGGCAATGTTATTCATGACTGATACGCTGGCGCGTTGTATTTGGTCCCTGAAACCATAGTTTCGTAATGCTCCAAACGCCTGGTATACAGCCAGTGTCAGCTCATCCGCACGCTGCCACGCGTAAATATCCCGAAAAGATTGGCTCGCCATTGTAGTCATTTTATCAGCTACTAGCTATTAGTTATTGGCTAAAGTTAGCTTTTGAGCGGCATGATTATGTGGCTGTAGGCTGGGTCGGCAATGTCTTGCAGCAAGGTTGGCTCTAGTTTGCCGTTGAAACTGAACGCGACTTCGTCGCCATGCATTGCTTGCAAGGCATCAAGCATATAACGCGAGTTCAGGGTAATACCGCCACTGCCCGTGACGGCTGCGTCAGCCGTCGCCGTATTCTCGCCGAGCTGGGATGCGATCGAGCGGATACTGAGTTTGGCCGAAGCTTCGTCGACCTCTATCGTCACGCTACCGGCACTTTCGCGGGCGAACAGGCTGGAAACTTTCGTGACATTCACAAAATCCGAGCGCTTCAATTTGGCGCTGACCGTGAACTGTTTAGGGATCAGTTTTCGGTAGTCGGGATACTTGCCCTCGAGCAGGCGCGCCACCAATTCGATGTCGCCAACCCGGAAAAGTACCTGCTGGTCATCGTGCGTCACGCGGACGTCCTCTTCGGCATCGCCGATGATGCGCAATAGATCCTGCATAGCGCTTGCCGGCACCAGGAGGCTGATTTGCTGCTTGTTCGGTCCAAGCTCCCGTTCTGCCAGGCGGTAGCTGTCCGTTGCCGCCATATAGAGCTTTCCATCAACGGTATGCAAAAGCACTCCGGTCAACACCGGCCTGGACTCGTCGCCCGAAGCCGCGAAAACCACTTGCTGCAACGCTTTTTTGAGGGCTGCCGCCGGGATAGTCCACGATACACCGCCGGTAATTGCCGGCATAACAGGGAAGTCATCCGCCATGATACCGTTGATGACCGATTTATATTGGTCGGTGGTGATGTGCAGCTGCGTTTCTTCCAACGACAACTCAATGACACCCGCAGGGAGGCTGCTAATAAAATCCTGCATCAGGCGGGCGGGTACGGTTATGGACCCTTCGTCACTGATTTTCGCGCCGATGTATTGCGTGATGGCGATATCAAGGTTAGTCGCGGCAATGCTTAGGCGGTTATTGTCCGCCCGCACCAGCACGTTTGCCAGCACCGGCAGGGGGTTCCGCGCGTTCGCGACCCGCGCGACCGTGCCGAGTGCCCGGTTTAGGTTTTCCTGCGTTACTTGTAGTTTCATTATCCCCAGCCCTATCCTTTCTAATACCTTATAAATTCTTTATTGACAATAGACGTGTTAAGAAAATATTTTTTCCGTAAAT
>CAZGPZ010000034.1:0-11097 GCA_964527385.1 uncultured Candidatus Saccharibacteria bacterium
CGCTTCCACTTCAATGGAACAGGCGCGCGTCGCGGTGGTGAATGCCTTTCAGCTCGCCGTAGCTGGTCTTGCCTTCGTACTCGCGGGCAACGTTGTCTAGCGGCCTTTCCTGAAGCAGTGCTAGGAGTTGCAGCAGGTTTGCGATGCCCGGCTGCTTGTTGCGGTCGAGATTGATTGTGCCGACAGAGTCGGTCGCTGCGCCCATGATTTTCTTGGCGGCCGCGTCGGGGTCGTCGCCCAGAAATATTATTCCCTTGTCCGACGCGTCGCTTTTGCTCATCTTTTTCGACGGATCGACAAGGTCCTTGATGCGAAGCCCCTGGTCTTTGCCGAAGAATTCATGTTGCTCTTTGACGGGCTTTGGTACGGTGAACAAATTGCCAAAGCGCGCATTCAAACGCATCGCGATATCTCTGGTAAACTCCAGATGTTGTGTCTGGTCTTCGCCGACAGGTATATATATAGCGTCGTACAGCAAAATGTCCGCCGCCATCAATACTGGATAATTGAACAGGCCGACGCTAATGCGGTCTTCGTCAAGTTTGCCCGATTTGTCTTTGAACTGCGTCATGCGCGACATCTCGCCGAAGCCGGTGAAGCAGTCAAGGATCCATGTCAGCTCACTGTGCGCTGGCACGTAGCTCTGCCGGTAAATGTGAATATCCGGGTTGTCGAGTGGCAAGCCTGCAGCTACGAACAGCTTCAGATTGTGCATGATCTGGCCGTAGAGCTTGCTATGGTCGATGGGTGTCGTGAAGCTGTGCAAGTCAGGCACGAACAGATTTATCTGATACTCGCCCGAACGCTGCTTCGCCATGTCGATCATAGGCAGCAATGCCCCAAAATAGTTGCCGATATGCAGGTCGTTGTTGGCGCGGATCCCGGTTAAAATGACTTGTTTGCTCATGTTGCCTCCATTATAGCTGAATTCCTATGATAGGTTGACCACTTGCCTGGTTTGCGCTTTGAAACCGAGGTACTGGGTGTATTGCCGGTACGCATCCTCGCCCACAAGTACCGGGTAAAATCCAGCGCTGGACAGCTCGAAATTCCGAAGGCTTGCGATTGCTTTCGGCTTTAGCGCCGCCCGCTCGACTAGCTCGTTGACTACAAAGACATCTTTGCGCGGGTTACGGGCCTTGCCGTGCGCGAATGCTAGCAAATCTTCGTGCAGCCGACGCAATAACTCCTCATTCATTCGTGCTTCGCTTACTTCCAGTGATACTGCCTTGGGAATATTGCCAATCAGCGACTGACGTATGAACGGGTGTCGCATCACGACAATATTGCTGATGTGCGATGCGGCCAAATACCGCTCATTCTCCTGGTTGATGCCTGGGACAATGAAGCATGCAGCTTGGTCGACGGTCGTGGTATGCGCGTCGATGACTAAGTCGAACGGTTCCCGGCGGAGGGAGCGCAGCAAGCGCTGCGCCCTCCGCTGCTCGTATGTGTGCCCGCCTTGCCGGTAGCTGCGGTTCATGTCTGATTCCACTAGGCGCACCCCGCGCTGCCGGGCGCGCGGGTTTGCTAGTACGTATTCAACAAACAGGTTGGCATCGGTTGGTTGCTTTTGTATGTAGGCAAACAGCCGCTCTCCGAGCAGCTCGTTGCCATGCTGCGACCCGACGACCAGTACGTTCAATAGCATCCTTTGTTCCTATTCTCTGTTAATTGCTGCCTGCCCACTATGACTAGCGCTGTGCCTGGGTCGTCTAAGCCTGGGAATTGTTCTTTTAGGGTCCCGGCACCGTTGAATGGGCGGTTTGCCGGGTCGGCGTCACCGTATAGCCCTTGAGTGCCATAACGGTTGACATGATAGGCCGTTCCAGAATCAGTACCGTCGTCTTCAAGTGTAGCCCCGGGCATTTCCAGGGCTCGTGACTCCATGCTTGGGAATTTATCGACAGGATATACATCTCCATATGCGCACACGCTCCCGATCATCTTTAGTATTGCAGGGTTGCGCGTGTATGCAGTAACCATGCGTGCCTGCTGTTCTTCCATGTATTGCCTAAGCATGCGCGTGCCGACATCGTGCTTCTGGGCGCGCGGGTGGACTACGACGCCGGATAACTCAATAGCACTCCCGCCAAAGTGACCTCCCATACAGTGCGAAGCCGATGAGCTGGCCGAAATGGTAGGCCAGCTGCACTCTTTCGGCGCCGGCGATATGTGCAAGCGTATCAGCCTTCATTGCGTCGTTGTTCTCCCGGCCGAAGCCGTGCGCCGCTAGCTCGCAAATCTTGTCTTTTACTTTTGATGTTAGAATTTCTGGTCCAAATGATTTAATAGTCGTTTTCATAGTATTTCTCCCTGTAAATAATTAATGTGAAAATAGCAAAAACCGCCTTGGATGGCGGTTTTTTCAATGAGTTCGGACTAATAAATTATGAGCGCACAGAAGAAACCGCCACGGAAGTGCCGGTCCACCAAGCTTGGTTGTTCTGTGCCAAAGTTGACATGCGTATTACTATATCACACTTGTCAAGACCGTCAAATTATTTTGCAAATGTGTAGAGCTCTGGGTGTGTTTGTGGCAGGTTTGCCCAGGCGCCGCGCAATTTTGCTGTAATCGCCCCGCACTGATCGCCGACCACCACTTTGTCGACGCTCTTGCACCACGCGAGTTCGACGGCCGTGCCGCAGAAGAAAAGTTCATCGGCGGTATATAGTTCCGTGCGGCTGATCGTGCGTTCCACGACGGGAATATGGAGTTCTTGGGCAAGCTCCATGACAGTGCGTCGGGTGATGCCTTCGAGGATATCGCTATCTAGCGCCGGTGTGACTAGCTGCCCGCGCTTAACCATGAATAAGTTCATGACTGCGCCTTCGCCGACGTTTCCAGCAGAATCAAGCAAAATCGCTGAATCATACCCTGCCTTGGCGGCATCGTGCATTGCCAGCGAAGAATTTACGTATCCGCCAGTTGCTTTGGTGCGTGGCGGCAAGGCGCTGTCCGGGTTGCGCTGCCAGCTGGAGACGCACACTTCTAGCCCCTTGTCAGCTGACATATACTCAGGCATGTCCAGCATGAAGACAGCTAGGTCATATTCACCAGCTATGCCAGGGGAAATGTCCACGTCCGAACGGTACACGAGCGGGCGGATATATGTTTTGCCCGTCGGCTTGTTGGCGGCTAGGAGGTCTAAGATGACCTGCTTCACTTTTGCTTGGTCGAAATCATACGTAAAACGCAGGATCTTGCAGCTGTCGGCCATGCGTTTCAAGTGGTCATCCACGCGAAAAATACCTGGTTTGCCGTCGATTTGGTATGCCTTCAATCCGCCGAAGATGCCAGCGCCATAATGCAAGCTATTGGTCATGATGGATATCGTCGCTTGCTCAATTGGCACCATCTGGCCGCGGATGTATGCATTGGGGTAGGTTGTAGTATTCGTCATAATTTTTCTGCTTTCGGGTATGAACCCAGATTAGTACAGCTTATAGTAATTTCCGCTGCCCGCGCAAGCGCCGTGGAGATATTTGATTCGGACTGGTGGCCATCTAAGTCGATGTAGAAGGCGTATTCGGATGCCGAAACGGGCTGGGATTCCAGCCGTGTCATGTTGATCCCCGCATCGGCAAACACCGCCAGCAAGCCGTGCAGTGCGCCCGGCGTGTTTTTTACGAGGCAAATGAGGCTGGTTTGGTCGTGCCCGGTTGGCGAGGGTAACTCCTTGCCAAGTAATACAAAACGGGTTTGGTTGGCTGGTTCGTCATTGATATTGCGGGCGTGAACGCGCAGGTTGAATAGCTCGGCCGCTTTGGCGCTCGCGATGGCAGCTGCGTGCTGCGACTTGGCAGCCACCTCAGCTGCGCGGCTGTTGCTTGGTTCCGCCACGAGTTCGGTACCCGGCAAATGCGTTTGCAGCCATTGCCGGCATTGGCCGAGGGCTTGCGGGTGGGCGTACACTACGTTGATACCATCCAGGCTTTTCTCTTTTGAAAGCAAGCAGTGGTTGATGGGCAGCACAATTTCGGCAATGATTTTCAGGCCTGTGCCGCGCAGTAATTTATGTGTTTCAGAAACCATGCCTTCGGACGAGTTTTCGATCGGCAGCAGCGCGGCGTCGGCGTCGCCGTGCTCGGCCGCCCGTAGGGTTGCTGTGATCGAAGTGGCGGCAATCAGCTCCGACGATGAGCCGGCGAGCGCTAACGCCGCTTCATGGCTGTAGCTTCCGGCTGGACCCAGGTAACTCACGCGAAGCTGTTGCTCAAGGTTGCGGCAAGCGGCAATAATTTCCCGGTAAATTGCCGCGCGTGACGGTCCAGGAAGCGTGTGCTTCTGCCCTGTCATGCGTCGCACAATGCTGGCTTCACGTTCCGGCCGGTAGATAACGCCGCCGCCCTTCGCGTTTTTCACCTCGTGTGCTTTTTCGGCGCGCGCATTGAGCAGGCGCAAAATATCATCGTCAATGCGGTCAATCTGATCCCGAAGTTCATCGAGCGAGTTCATAGCGCGGTCTCCTGTATCTCGGTGTTAAGCCGATTCAATGTGGTAAGAAACTTCTGCCGCACTTCTGCGGAATATGGATTGCCCGCCTCGATGGTGTCGAACAACGCCCGGCTGTGCGTTCGCTCTAGTTCGCATAGGTCGCGCAACTTCTGGTAGTAACCAGTGTCGAGTTGCATCTCGGGAATGTTGAGTTCGAGCAGCCCCCGCCCGACAAAGAACGTCAACGCATGCACCCAAGCCATTTGCCGGTCATGTTCGTCCGGCGTCATGCGGGTGATGTTGGCCCCCAGCGTGCTGCCAAAGAATTGCTCAAGCTCCGGGAACGGCCCGCCAGTCAGCTCATGCCAGACCATGGCCAATCCTTTGCACGAGCCACTGTTCATTGCAACCGAGTTCGGCCCGAACATGGGATGAGTGGCAAGCAACCGGCACTTTCCGCCGAGCTGTTCAAGCATTATTTGTGCTGGGACTACCTTCACTGAGCAAATGTCCATCACAGTCGTCGTCGGCTTTACTAGTTGTGCAAGCTGTTTGCAGACGCCAGGCATGCCAGACAAATCGACGGCGATGACTACGGCGTCGCACCGCGCGGCGTCCGTAATGCTGCCGGCAATAACGCCCGGTGGAAGTGTCCCAGTTATGGGTTTTGCGTCGCAAACGGTTACGGTAACATACGGCGCAGCCAAGCGAGCCAGCAGTGACCCGAACGACCCGTAACCAACGATGCCAATACTGTTCATATCGTACTCTCCTTATTTTCAAAGCAATGAGCGACCTGCCTGACGAGCCACGACAATTGGTTCGGGTTGAGCTGCGGGTCGATGCCGCCGCTGTGTGTTGGCAGTTCGTCCGGTGTTTCTGTGCATTCGCGGCGGGTTGTATCGCCGGTTGCCTCTACGTGGATGCCGTGCAATCGCAAACCGTGTTGGCGCGCAATGCCCGCCATTTCACAAATTTGCCCGGCAATTTCCGGCAAGGCACGGATCTTGTGCCCATGCATGGAACGCGTGGCCCCGTGAATATCGTACAGTATGATGGCATTTGGCGCATGGCTGGCAAGCGCGTCCATGACATCGTGCAGCCTTGCAGTCTTGCCCGGCGGCAACCTAAGCATGAAGGCTAATTTGCCCGGTATGCTGTAGGGGTTGAGTTTGCGTGCCAAGGCAGCGATGTGCTCTGGCGTGGAACTGTCATCGATCTTGATACCGACGACATTTTCGACGCGGCTGAGCATTTCAGCATGCGCCCCGCTGGCGCTATTTGTGCGTGCACCGATCCAAGGGAGGTCTGCCGAAAGTAACAACTCACGTCCGTCGGGCATGGTTGCGAGGCGCGCGTGTTCGTAGGGCAACAGCAACGCTTCATGGGCGTGCCATTGATGGCTTGCGAGCGCTTCGCTCAAGCCAGCCTCGACTTCGCGCGCACGCACGGCTGCACGAGGCAACCGTGCGGGATCGGGATCCCGTCGGTCAATCGATGCGGCGTTGACCAGCTCGCCCATGTGCGACGCAACACCATGTTCTGTTGCGTTCGAACGGGGTTTGGCGTTATTGCCGCTGCGCAAAATGAAGAGCGGTGCTGGCGATATTGAGTTTTGTACTGCTTGCCGCATGGCTAGCGAGTCAGCAATAACTTGCTGCGATGTCATGCCATCGAGCGGCTCCGCGCAGCGGCCGGCGATTACGACCATGCGCAGGTCTTGGCCGAGGGCAATTTTGCCGAGCATCGAACGAAGCGCACATATATGTTCGGGCGTGGTCGGCGCTTCAGTATGCTGCACTTGCTGCAGGGCGGTCTCAAGCGCCGTTGGATCGTCATATTCCGGCTGGCAAAGCTCATTGTATGGCTGACGAGGAAGCTCTGCAACAATAGCAGCGGGCGTTCTAAGCCTGGGCAAATCAATTTGTTCAATTACTTGTGACACGGTATATCCTTTCTGGTGATACGAAAAAACCGCCTTGCGGCGGTTGCTTGCGATTGTAATTTAGTTACTGGTTAGTTTGAATACAAAGCAATACCGCCACAGCTAATGCCGGTAAAATAAAACCAATTGCTTTGCATGGATTGAGCCATGCGCGCTAGTATACAGGACGTTTGAAATATTGCAAGCGTCCTAAACAGAAAGCTCGGCAATCATATCCTGAATGTGGTCCCTGCCTTCGATTTCCATCGCCGTGCTGCCGTGTGGCACCAATGACAGCGCATCTTTGCCGCGAACAGCCATAAAACCCGCTCGATCGTAGAGTTGCTTTGCTCGCTTATTACCATCGATCACGGACAATTTCACCCTTTCCAGCCCGATGTCCAGGGCATGCTGCGAAAGCGCGGCGATCACATACCTTCCAAAGCCACGGTGTTCCTGTTCTTTGACAGTGAATATGCTTGAAATGTAGCCCGACCCATCCCGCTGCAGTTCAAGCATGCCGCCGCTGATCACTAGTCCGGCAGTGTTCTTAAAAGCATATATTGCCTCGGATCTCATCACTCTTTGGCGTAGTGCATCCAGGTTGAGCTTGGCATCGGCTGGGCACAAGGTACCGGGACGATCCGCGTGCACGTGGGTTAGTCCTTGGCAAAATAGCCAAGCATCATAATCAGTATTGCCAAGTTTTTCGGGCGCTAAAGGCATGCCCGGATCATCCGCCGGCATTTGTTCCCAGTCACTACGGCTTGGATGTAGTTTTAGGTCGTTTGGGTTTGCCATACGATTTTCCCTTGTATGTAGCAAACAAAAAGAGCGGGACCGACCCACTCTTTTGCCGCTGGTAATTTAGCGTTTTGTGAACTGGCGCTTTTTGCGCGCGCCTTTGAGGCCGAACTTCTTGCGTTCTTTGTCGCGTGGGTCGCGGCTCAGGAGGTCGGCCCGCTTCAGCGTGCCTTTCAGGTCTTCGTTCATGGCACTCAGTACTTTTGATACAGCCAGGCGGATTGCCTCGGCTTGCCCATCGTGTCCACCGCCGCTTACACGGACGGTGATGTCGTACTTGTTGTCCATCTCGACGGCCGTAAATGGCTCGCGAAGTTTATCCAGCAAGTACTTGCTACTTGCAAAATATTCCATGGCTGGCTTGTCGTTAATGGTCATGGCGCCCTTGCCGCCCGTCAGGCGGACGCGTGCCGTCGATGTCTTGCGCCGGCCAAGCGCATAGAAAAAGTCGTTCTTGCTCGGCATATTAGTTACCTTCTTTCAATGTAAGTACTTCGGGCTTCTGGGCTTCGTGCTTGTGGTCGCTGCCAGCATATATTTTCAAGCGTTCTAAGCGGCCATCACGAAGCCGGTTGGCGGGCAGCATGCCACGAATCGCATGCTCTATAGCTACCGTTGGGTCCAGGTTCATCTGTTCCTTGAGCGTGCGCTCGCGGAGGTTGCCAGGGTGGCCGCTGTGGCGGTAGTACTTGATGGTTTCAAGTTTGTTGCCAGTTACCCGAAGGTCTTTGGCGTTGACGATAACCACGTAATCGCCACAATCGATGTGCGAAGTAAACTGCGGCTTGCCCTTGCCTGTTAACAAGGTTGCTGCCTTGGTCGCGACGCGTCCCATCGTGGCATCCGAAGCGTCAAGCACATACCACTTACGGGTAACGTCTGACGGTTTTGCGCTGTAGGTTTTCTGCATTACTTTGTCTCCTTCTTGGCTGCTGGTTTGGCAGCAGGTTTCGCTGGAGCTTTGGCAGCCGGTTTGACTGCCGCTGTTTTCGAAGTTACGGCTGCTGGTTTGGCAACAGGTGCTTCCTTGAGGTCATCGACAAAGCTGACGCGAGCCATTTGTGTATTGTCACCACGGCGATTCCGCGTTTTTTCGATACGCAAGTGACCGCTATTCCGTCCGCCAAGCTTCGGCGCGATCTCATCGACGAGTTTGTGCGCACTTGAGACGGTCTGTAAACCTCTCAACACCTGGCGACGATTGTGCAAGTCGCCTTTTTTGGCTTTGGTGATCAATCGTTCAACGTAGGGCACCATTTCTTTGGCTTTTGGTAGTGTCGTTTCGACCGCTTCGTCCCTGACGAGTGAGTCGGCTAAGCCCTTGATGAGGGCAGTGCGCGGGCCTTTCTCGCGGTGGAATTTACGACCTTGGTATCCGTGACGGTGCATATTACAACTCCAGCTCGGCGAGCTTTTCCTTTACTTCGTCGAGTGCTTTGCTGCCGAAACCTTTCAGCTCGCGCAGTTCAGCCTCGTTCAGCGCAAACAAGTCGCGGATGGTGTGGATGTCATTGTTGACCAGGGCATTCGCGGTGCGGGCGCTCAGGTTCAAATCTTCGATCGGCGTGTTAAGGACCGATGCGTCATCGCTTTTTTCGCCGCTATCAAAGCTGGTGCTTTCGCTGTCATTGCGATGCGGTTCGCTTGCCACGCGGGTCTTGCCGGCTAATGCGGTGTATTGGTTGACCAAAATAGCTGCTGCTTCCTCGAAGGCGTCACGCGGGCTGATAGTGCCATTTGTTTCGACGGTCAAGAGCAGTTTGTCAAAATCGGTTGATTGGCCGACGCGGGTGTTTTCTACTTTGTAGCGTACGCGCGTAACCGGGCTGAACATGACGTCCAAAGCGATGTGGTCGCTCGGCTTTTTGGCTGTGCTTTCTTCAATTTGGCGGTAACCGCGGCCGATTTCTACGACAAGGTCCATGACGAGCGTTGCTTTGTCATCGTCAATTGTGGCGATAATGTGATCAGGGTTGACCACTTCTACATCCGCATTGACTTGGATATCTTTGGCCGTGACGGCGCCTTTGCCTTTCTTGACAATGCGCAGCGTTTGCGCGTCGTCGCCGTACACTCGGAAGTAGATGCCTTTTAGGTTTTGCATGATGTCAACGACATCTTCTTTGACGCCGGGGACAGTGGTGAATTCGTGCGTGGCACCTTCGATCTTGAATGAGGTGACGCCGGCGCCAGCAATGCTGGATAGCATGACCCGGCGCAAAGAGTTGCCGAGCGTCATACCGTAGCCGCCATGCAGCGGTTCGATGCTAAAGGTGCTGCTTGTAGCGCCTTGGTCGTCGACATTCACGATTCCTGGTGTGTGAATCAAGTTTGACATACGTTCTCCTGGTCTCCTTTAGCGTGAATAGTATTCGACGATTAGCTGTTCATTGATATCTGGCTCAGCGTCGTCGCGCGTGGGCAGATTCGTTATTTCGATAACGACTTTCTTGCGGTTGACTTTCAACCAACTTGGCGTTGAGGTCGGTGCCGGGCTCACGTCGTCAAGCTTTTTGAAGTACTCGGTACCAGCGCTATGAGCACGAAGCTCAAGCATGTCGCCGGCTTTCAAACGGATGGAAGGGATATCAACCCGGCGGCCGTTTAGCAAGAAATGGCCGTGTGTGACCAATTGGCGCGCAGCGCGGCGCGACGGCGCGAAGCCGGAGCGGTACACTGCATTGTCGGCGCGTTGCTCAAGTAGCTGCAGAAGCACGGCGCCCGATTGGCCACGGCTGCGGCTGGCTTCTTTCATGAGGTTGCTGAACTGGCGCTCAAGCAAGCCGTACATGCGCTTGACCTTCTGCTTCTCGCGAAGCTGCAGCAAATACTGCGAGGTTTTCGGGCGCATGCCGCGGCTGGGACCTTGCCCGGGCGTGCCGGGGCGCTTGACGAGCGCTTTGTGGGCTTTCGGGTGAAGGGCATAGCCTTCGCGCCGGCTCATCTTGACGATAGATTGTGTATCACGTGCCATGATTTAGACCCTCCTTGCCTTCCGTGGGCGGACACCGCCGTGCGGGATGCCGGTCACATCTGTAATCCTTTCGACGTGGATGGCTTGGTTGGCAAGCGCGCGTATCGCGGAATCCCGTCCCAGGCCAACGCCGGTAACAAATACTTCGGCTTTCATGAAGCCATATTGCTGCTTGGCTGCCTGCGCTGCTTTTTCTGCTGCGACTTGGGCTGCGTACGCGGTGCCTTTTTTGGAGCCACGGAACCCGCATGCGCCGGCGCTTGAGCTGGTCAAAGCCCCGCCCTTCGGGTCCGTGAAGGTAATGATCGTGTTGTTGAAGGAAGCTTGCACGTGGACTTGCCCTTGGGCTACGGTGCGCTTGGCTTTCTTTTTCTTGGGTGTAGTAGTGGTAACTTCTGCCATTATATTCGTTCCCTTCGGTCGCTCAAGCCAGTAGCTAGTAGCTGATTGCTTGCAACTGCTGAGGACAGTGGACTATTAGCTATGAGCTTCATCATGTCTTTGACGCCGCTTTCTTCGCCGTGCCGCCCACCGTTACCTTTTTGCCGCGCCGGGTCCGGGCATTCGTTTTTGTCCGCTGGCCCCGTGATGGCAAACTTGCTTTGTGTCGCGACCCACGGTACGAGTTGATGTCCTTGAGGCGTTTGATGTTGCCCGCTACGATACGCTGCAGCTCGCCTTCGACGAGGTATTTGCTGTTGATAGTATCTTGTATGCGTGAGACCTCGGCTTCCGTCAGATTCTTGACACGGACTGTGGGTTCAACGCTGGCCGATGCCAGAATGTCCGCGCTCGTCTTCGGGCCGATGCCGTACACGTATGTCAAAGCGACATGGACTTGCTTTTCGTTGGGGATGTTCACCCCGGAAATTCTTGCCATACTTAACCTTGCCTCTGCTTATGCTTTGGCTTCAACTTGTTGATAATGTAAACCCGCCCTTTTCTACGGACAACCTT
>CAZGPZ010000035.1:0-10532 GCA_964527385.1 uncultured Candidatus Saccharibacteria bacterium
CGAGCGAGTTCCGCAGCGCTTGTGGCGCTTCACAACGCCGCCCACGCGAACGGAGACGGCCTTGATTTTTGCATACTTTTGCATCAAGGCAAAAGTATGGGGTCGCGTTCACGCCAGTGGGAATACACCTGAGATAGTAGAATAGTTATTGAAAAATATTAGCAATTCTAATAGAATACAATTATGAAAACAGTAAGCTTTTCTCTCGACGAAGAAACGGAGCGTGGCATTGACGCTATTGCCAAGCAAGCAAAGATGTCGCGAAGCGATGTTGTGCGTTCGATGTACGCGCGGTTGAAACTTGAGAAGACATTCGAAGAAATGCAGGCGCAGGCTGCACCCATGTTGGACAGATTAGGGCTACAAACCGAGGACGCTATCGCAGCCTATGGCAAGGCCGAATCTTAAAATCGTGCCAGATACCGGATTTTACCTCGCTGCCATACTGAAAGACGGGTATGCTCGCAGCTATATGCTCGGCAAAGGCACGAAGTTCCTGGGGTATGAGCTTATTTCATCGGAAGCAATCTTGCTGGAGGTGCAGAACAAACTTGAGGAAAAGTTTGGCTTCGACCGGCGGCAAGCCGTCCAGGTGATACTTGATATCCGCAAAGTCGCCAAGATTGTACATCCTGTGGTTAAGGTGATGGTTGCTCGTGACAGTGGCGACGACAAAATTGTTGAATGCGCGTTGGAGGCGCAAGCTGACATCATTGTCTCGTTCGACCAGGATTTGCTTGTGCTCAAAGAATATCAGGGGATTAAGATGGTTCACCCCTCCATGCTCCAATATCTTTTTCGGTAGCATGCGAGGCATTCACTTAACAGAGTATATTTGCTAAAATATAGAGTATATGGCAAAGAAAGCTAAAGTATTCGTTGGTATGTCTGGCGGCGTGGATTCGTCGGTCACTGCTGCTTTGCTGAAGGATCAGGGCTACGACGTCACCGGCGTGTACATGAAGAACTGGAGCCAGGACCTGCCCGGCATGGTGTGCCCATGGAAAGAAGATTACCAGGATGCCAAGCGTGTCGCCGTGCAGCTCGGCATTCCGTTCAAAATGTATGACTTCGAAACCGAGTACCGCCAGCGGGTCGTTGACTATATGGTCCGCGAATACCAAGCTGGGCGGACGCCGAACCCGGACATTATGTGCAACCAAGAAGTGAAATTCGGCATTTTCCTAGACACGGCGCTAGCTGATGGAGCGGATATGATCGCGACCGGCCATTATGCGCGCGTGCAGGACGGGCAATTGCTGATCGCGAAGAATACCGAAAAAGACCAGACGTATTTCCTCTACCGTGTCGGCGAGGACGCGCTCAAGCATGCGCTCATGCCTATTGGCGAGTTCAAAACTAAAGCCGAGGTCCGCGCGGTAGCCAAGAAGTATGGCCTCGCAACTGCCGGGAAGAAAGACAGCCAAGGCATTTGTTTCGTCGGCAAAGTTGGCATCAAAGACTTTCTGCTCTATGAACTAGGCGAGCAGCCACATGGGAATATCGTCGACGATGCCGGCAAGGTAATCGGCGAACATGACGGCGCGATTTTCTATACCATCGGGCAGCGCCACGGGCTAAATATCGGGGGCGGGCTGCCGTATTATGTCACCGGCAAAGACGTTGCGAAGAACGAAATCTACGTGACGCGCGACCTGGATGGCCAAAATCTTTGGCGCAGTGAGCTGAATATAACTGACCTACATTGGATTAACGAGCCACCCGAAGCGGGCAAAACATACCAAATCCGCGTCCGTTATCGTGCACCGTTGGTGCCTGGCAAGATCGTGGTCGATGGCAAAAAGGCAAAGGTGATTCTGGACGAAGATGTCCGTGCCGTTACGCCCGGCCAGTCGGCAGTCATGTACGACAGCGACCGGGTTGCTGGCGGCGGTATTGTCGCCTAAGCCTCGGCTATCCGGGCACGAACCAATAACTTCGCTATACCCATGGCATACATCGCTGTGATGGCTTCTGTCGGCGTGGCGCTGACACTTCGTTCCAGAGGATTGTCCGGCGTTGTGTAAGTGATAGTGCAGCCTGGTTCCGAAGGATTGGCACTGTCATCAAAGCCTACGAGCTTAATCAGTTCGGGGTGTGGCGCCCATACACTGCCAGCTTCGACGTATGCTTCGAGCTGTGCCGCCAATTCTGGCGGGTAGGGTGGTACGGGGAAGCGTAGTCTGTTCACGGGAGATATACTATACCATAAACCGCGCTGCCAACACCAGTTACGCCTAGTCGTTAGCTGGCTCGGGCGGCAGCAGGGATTCTTCGATGCCCGGGCCGCCATGAACGAAGTCGTCGTGCTGCATGCGCCCCAACGCATAGCAGGCAACCGATCTGGGCAAATGTGAAACCTGCCATGCGCCGTCTTCGGTATGCCAAAGGACGATGCACTCATCGGCGGGATCGGCGCCTTCGCCGTCGGGAATACCCACGCTGTCTATCAAATGCCCCTTGTCGTCCCAGAAAGTGTTAGCGTTTGTGTCGGCAGGTCGTACTTCACCCATTTTCACTCCTTTGTTGTATAATATAACAGATGATTTTAGTAATTGATGCCAGGTCTGTGCGCGCAGACGCCCTTGGGGCTGCTTGATTTCTCTTTCCCAAAAATTATCTGAATAATCAGGAGCTTCCCTATGGACGCACAAACAATCCGCAAAAAATACCTTGAATTTATGGCCAGCAAAGGCCACAAAATAATTCCTCGTGCTTCGATCGTGCCGCAAAACGACCCGACAACACTATTCACTGGTTCCGGCATGCAGCCGCTGATCCCGTATTTGCTTGGCGAAGTTCACCCGTACGGCACTCGCCTGACCGATAGCCAGCCGTCGTTGCGCGCGCAGGACATTGAAGATATTGGCGACAACCGCCACACGACGTTTTTTGAAATGCTGGGGAACTGGAGCCTTGGCGACTACACGAAAAAAGACGAGATCGAGTGGATGTACGAATTCTTGATTCGCATCGTCGGGATCGACCCGAACCGATTCTACGTATCATGTTTTATTGGTGCCCCCAAGTTCGATATCCCGCGTGACACTGAAGCTGCCGAATTGTGGCAAAAAGAATTTGCCAAGGATGGCATAGAAGCAGAAATTGTAGAGCTGGGCAGCGAAGAAGACGCCTACCAGCGCGGCATCAAACTGGACGAGCGGATTTTTTACTACGATGGTACCAAGAACTGGTGGAACCGCGGCAAAACCAGCCCTGAGACAACGCCGGTTGGCGACCCGTGCGGGCCGGATTCGGAAATGTTCTACGATTTTGGCACGCCGCACGATCCAAAGTTTGGCGAAAATTGCCACCCCAACTGCGATTGCGGTCGGTTCATGGAAATTGGTAACAACGTCTTCATGACGTACCGCAAAATTGCTGAAGGCAAGTTCGAACCGCTGCCAAAGCCGAATATTGACCAGGGGTCCGGCCTTGAGCGTATTGCTGCCGCGGCTATTCATACACCCGACGTGTTTGAAATCAGCCTGATGAAGCCGATTGTTGAGA
The DNA here is from genome assembly GCA_964527385.1 of uncultured Candidatus Saccharibacteria bacterium. Classification (GTDB taxonomy): domain Bacteria; phylum Patescibacteriota; class Saccharimonadia; order Saccharimonadales; family UBA4665; genus JANWHZ01. The sequence continues at coordinate 3,511 of CAZGPZ010000035.1, forward strand.
AGCTGGAAGAACTGTCCGGCAAGAAGTACGAAAGCCACACCGAGAGCATGCGCGTGATTGCCGACCATTTGCGCGGCGCGACATTCTTGGCGGTAGATGGAGTAGTCCCGAGCAACAAAACCCAAGGCTATGTGATGCGCCGTTTGCTGCGCCGCGCCATCCGCTACGCGTTCGAGCTTGGCATCGAGCAGAATTTCCTGCAAGAAGTGGTGCCGATTATTGCCGACATGTTTGTCGACGACTACCCTGAGGTCAAAGCTGCGCGTGAAAACGTTATTGAAGTGCTGTCGCGCGAAGAGAGACTCTTCCGCCAGACGCTCCGCAAAGGCCTTCACGAGTTCGACAAATTGTTTGGCTCCCGTCATTCCGGGCTTGACCCGGAACCCAGTCAAAAAAAGGATTCAGTATTTACTGGATCCCCGATCGGGTCGGGGATGACGAACAACGGTGGTATGACGCATGGCGAGGCGATCTTTACCCTCTATGACACCTATGGTTTCCCGGTTGAGTTAAGCGCTGAAGAAGCGTTCAAACGCGATATTGAGCTGGATGACAATTGGCGCGAACAGTTTGAGGCAAAAATGGCCGAGCAGCGCGAACGGTCGCAAACGGCTGCGAAGGGCATTTTCAAGGGCGGTTTGGCCGACCATTCGGAGACGGTGACCAAGTATCACACCGCAACGCACTTGATGTACCAAGCACTCAAAAACGTGCTGGGAAAACATGTCATCCAGCGCGGGAGCAACATCACCGCTGAACGAACGCGCTTTGACTTCTCGCACCCTGACAAAGTGACCCAGGAGCAACTGGCTGAAGTCGAGAAAATCGTCAACGAACAAATCGAAAAAGATTGGCCGGTGAGCTGGCGCGAAGAAAATACGAAGGAAGCATTGGCAAATGGCGTGTCCGGCGCCTTCGGCGACAAATACGGTGAAACGGTGAAGGTATACACTATCGGCGACCCGGATGGCGAGCACTATAGCCGCGAAATCTGCGGCGGCCCGCACGTCACGCACACTGGCGTGCTGGGTGAAGGTGGCAAGCATTTCAAAATCCAAAAAGAAGAATCGTCATCTGCCGGCGTTCGCCGCATCAAAGCTGTGTTGGAGTAACATGAAAATTTTTGTTGCCGCGTCGTATTCGTCAAAGGTTAATTACGATACGGGCGAAGTCTTCGCGGAATATAAGGCTTGGCTCGAAGACTTGCTTGGCCAGATTGAACGAGCAGGCCACGAAATTATTTGCTCGCTTCGTGAAGACAACTACCACATCAACGACGGCGACCCGGCCGGTGCATTCAAGCTCGATACCGAATCGATCAAAAATTCAGATGCACTTCTTGCGCTTTTGGATGGTCATATCTCAGCAGGCGTCCAGACAGAGGTTGGCTATGCGCTTGCACTCGGCAAAAAAGTAATTCTGGCTCACAAACCCGAAGACAAATTAGCCTACATTAACGGTGCTATGGTCAAAGCCGGTTTAGCCCAGCAAGTTTTATTGCCGCTGGACTTGCAAAGCTTGCTATAGTTTAACCATGTTACATACACTGAACGGTTGGCAAGAGATTGCACACGAAGACGGCATGCACCGGACGTATATGGCGATCTTCACGCCAGTTGACGAGGATAATTGGGAAGGAATCGTCGCGCTGGTGCCGTCGATAGACAATGTTGTACGACAGCATGCACTACAATCTGCTGCACACATTAGCTTGAGTGCCGGTGTGTTAACGGTTACCTTTGATGTTACTGATGGGCGGCCGATTCCCCAATCGTTTCACGAAGCCGGCAAGGAGCTTCTGCCAATCATTACCGGCAAGAACTAGCGGGATTTCTTGGTAACTCTGACGGCGGTGCCGTAGGCAGCGACTTCGTTCATGACCTGGCCGATGTCGCCACTGTCGAAACGCATCATCAACACAGCGTTGGCACCTTTTGTGGCGGCGGCTTCACGCAGGCGCGCGAGTGCGTGTTCGCGGCTGTCTGATAACAGTCTCGTATAGCCTTTTACTTCGCCGCCAAAAATCGTGCGAAAAGAAGCGCCGATATTGCTGAACATGTTACGGCTGCGGACGATCAATCCGAACACCTCGCCGTATACCTCAGTTACTTCGTATCCCGGCAAATCGTTTGTCGTGACGACTATGATCTCTTCCATTTTGTGCTCCTCTTTGGGATTAAACCTTACGTATTAATAATAGCGCTCTGTAGCGACTAATGCCGCAATTTGCCGGCATACGGAAGCACGCATGACCTCACTGTGCTAGAATAAAGTGCATATGCCTAGATCGCATCTCAGTTCTCTCTTCCGAGGCGAAAGACAAAGATTGCCGAGCGAAAAGACTGCAAATCGAGGAGAGATATACGGACATATATCGACGAGATTCACGGGCTTTGCAGCCGGCAAGGTTTGGCTCTTCGAGCCGGAAATGGAGGGCTGAGATGGGATCCAGTCTCGAAACGTTCAAGGCACTGGGGCAGAAATTCGTCCGGAAGGCCTCGCAAACTGCCCTGGAAACAGCCAAGACGGCTGCCGCGAAAGTAAAAAGCGGCAATGCTAGAAAAGTTGCCGGCGACGACTACATCGTCGCGCTGGATATCGGCACGGAGTTTGTCAAAGCGCTGATCGGCAAGATCAACAAAGATGATGAGTCGGTCGTGGTTGTTGGCGTCGGCCGCGCGCACCAGGAGTTGAGCGACATGCAAGCCGGCGCGATATCGGATATCGCGAGCGTCGTGCAGAATTGCGATGAAGCGTTGAATGAAGCTGAACAACAGGCCGGGGTAAGCGTGCGCCGGGCGGTCATCGGCATTGCCGGCGAACTGGTGAAGGGTACCACGTCGACGATTAGGGTCGCGCGCAAAGAGTCGGGCAAGCCGCTAGATATCACCGAGATGGAGCGGATTATTCATATCGTACAGGAACGCGCCGAAGCCAAAGCGAAACAGCAGTTGGCGATGGAGCTCGGCGGCAAAGACGTCGAAGTGCGGCTGGTCAACAGCGCGCTCGTTGGCATAGAGATTGACGGTTACCCGGTGACCAACCCGATTGGTTTCCAGGGCAAAGAAGTCGTCGTGCAATTGTACACAGCGTTCGCGCCGATGATCCACATTGGCGCGCTTGAGCGTACCGCGCAAGAACTCGACCTTGACCTACTGGCGGTTGCGGCCGAGCCGTTCGGTGTCGCGCGGGCGGTGATCGGTGACAACCCGAACGCGTCGTTGAGCGTCATCTTGATGGACGTCGGCGGCGGCACCACGGATATCGCGGTCGTGAACGACGGCGGCGTGCAAGGAACGAAAATGTTCGGCATCGGCGGCCGTGCGTACACGCGGTCGGTTGAGCGGGAACTCGGCGTGGCGTTCGAAAAAGCCGAAGAACTAAAGCTCGGTCTCTCCGACAACGAAACACCGCGCTCCAAAGCGCCGGCAGTCGAGGCGGCGCTGCGCAAAACGTTGGCGGTCTGGACGAGCGGCGTCGAACTGGCGCTGGGGGAGTTCGACCAATTGGATCATTTGCCGCACCGGCTGTTCTTGTGCGGCGGCGGCTCCAGCCTTGACATGCTCATTGACGAGCTGCAAGAAAGCGATTGGTATCGCCAATTGCCGTTTACGCGCCGCCCGGTCGTCAAGCGCATTCGCCCGGAACAAGTGGCTGGCATCACCGATACAACCGGTGTTGTTACCGACCATACGTTCATCACGGCCATGGGGCTCTTGCGCGTAGGCGTCGATACATTACAATTTAGTGGCAGCGGTTCAAAATCAATACGCGAGAAAATTGATAGGATGCTACAGGTTTAATCATGACTACCCCGGACAAAGATACCATTTACGTCGACGTAGACGACGAGATAACGACCATCATCGACAAAGTGCATAGCAGCGACAAGAAAATTGTCGCGCTGGTGTTGCCTAAGCGTGCCACGGTGTTCCAGAGCATTGTGAACATGAAGCTCCTCAAGCGCGCCGCCGATGTCGCCAAAAAACATCTGGTGCTGGTGACGACGGAAGCCAACCTGATGCCGCTCGCCGGCACTGTAGGCTTGCATGTCGCAGCGACGCCACAATCCAAGCCCGAAATTCCCGATACCGCCGCCGCGGAGACTACCGAAGAGCCCGTGATCGACGAAGCTGAATATACTGCCGATAACGCCGGTGACCTGCCGGTTGGCGAGCTTGCCAAGCGCAGCGGTCATGTCGTCGGGAGCGATAGCGAGGAAGAAATGGTTTTGCCCGATGACGATAATGGCACTGACGGTACGCAGACAGCAAAACTCAAGAAAATCCATAGCCTGAAGGTACCGAACTTCAACCGGTTCCGCTTGCGGCTCGTGCTTGGCGTGCTGGCCGTCGTGCTATTGGTCGTTGGGCTGTATTACGCGAACGTCGTGGCGCCGAACGCCTTGATCACCATAACTACGAATACCAGCGACGTGAATGTCGACCTGACAATGTCGCTTGATTCATCCGCCACGAAGTTGGATAAAACGAAGCTGGTCGTGCCTGCGAAAGCCGAGCAGAAGCAACAAACTACATCCCAACAAGTCAATGCCACCGGAGAGAAAAACACCGGTGTCGCCGCAACGGGTACAGTCGACATGACTGCCGAAAAGTGCTCCGGATCAGGGAATCCGGATGACGTGCCTGCAGGCACAGGTGTGAGTTCCAACGGCTTAACATTTATTACCCAGGAAAACACAAAATTCCACATCACTGGCTTTAGCAACGGGTGCGCAACTTATTCTGCCGGCAATCCGACAGATATAACTGCCATAAGTGGCGGGGCAAAATACAATGTCGATAACGTAACCTTTACTATTGCCGGTCGTTCAGATGTGTCAGCCACGGGATCCGCTGCGAATGGGACAGACAACATCATCACTATCATTTCGCAGGCTGATATCGACAACGCCACGAAGAAACTTGCCAGCGCGAAGACCGACGCCATCAAAGCCGGCTTGGAGCAAGCGCTCCGGACTGACGGCATGTACCCCTTGCCCCAGACATTCAAAGCCGGCAAGCCGGTCGTCACAACCAGCGGCAACGCCGGCGACCAAGCGGACACGGTGACGGTGACGCAGGCGGTGACATACACGATGCTTGGCGCCCAGCAGTCCGACCTCGACGCGTTGGTAAAAGCAGCCGTCGATGCCCAGATTGACACGCATAATGAATCCATCCTGGACGACGGGCTTGCTACCGGTACACTGGCTGTTAGCGACAATACTGGCAGCAAGGCCACCGCGGAGTTGCAAACCAAAGCTACCGTTGGACCGGATATCAGCGTTGATAGCATCAAGTCCGAGGCCGCGGGCAAAAAGATTGGCGATATAAAGACCACGATAAAGGCGATCCCCGGCGTCTCGAATGTCGATGTCCAGCTCAGCCCGTTCTGGGTGAGCGCTATACCATCCAACCCGCAGAAGATAACGGTAACCATCAGCAAGGCGTCGTAACACCGCATGGCAAGCCAGGATGATGGCACGATACTTGCGCTCGATGTAGGCTCGGCTCGGATCGGCCTGGCTACGGCAAGCGCCGCCACGCGGCTGGCGTCACCTATGGGCGCGCTGCATAATACAGAAACCGCCATGCGGGACTTGAAGGACATTTGCAGCAAAGAACATGTCACCCAGTTGGTAATAGGATTGCCGCGCAACATGGCGGGCCAGGATACCGGGCAAACGGCGTTCGTGCGCGACTTTGGCGAGCAGGTAGAACGCGTGCTCGGACTACCCATGCATTGGCAAGACGAGGCCGTGACATCAGTGCGCGCCGAAGAAGAACTCCGTAGCCGAAGCAAGCCATATAGCAAAGAAGACATCGACGCCCTGGCGGCAACGTATATACTAGAGGATTATCTTCATGAAAACGTATAACATCAGGCCAAAGAGGCGCGGATTGCCCAAACGAGTGTTGGTTTTGGCGGCTATATTGTTAGCTGCCGTCTTATGCGCTACAGCCGGCGTCCAACGGTGGTACGCGGTGAACCTCGAGCCGGCCAGCGCCAGCACGCAAAAGCAATACGTGACCATTACGAACGGCGCTACGCTCAGCCAGATTGCCAAGCAGCTGCAGGACGCGGGGCTGATCCGTAGCGACCAGGCGTTTATTTGGTATGTCAGCGCTCATAACGCGCGCGACAAACTGCAAGCCGGCACGTACGGGTTCCAGCCGAGCGAGACGACCGGTGAAATTGCCGACGAAATCATCGCAGGGAAAGTCGCCACCGATTTGATAACTATTTTGCCGGGGCAGCGCTTAGACCAAATCCGCGCAGCGTTCATCAAGGCTGGGTTCAAGGCCGCCGCCGTGGACAGCGCGCTTGATCCTGCACAATACCGTGGGGACTTTCCGGCGCTAGCGGACAACCCGCCGTCAGCCAGCCTGGAAGGCTTCCTGTATCCGGATTCTTTCCAGAAGACGTCCACGACCGACCCGAAGACGATCATCGAAGAATCTTTGTCTGAAATGCAGAAACACTTGACGACCGATATCCGCGCTGGCTTTGCCAAGCATGGCCTGACCGTTTACCAAGGGGTGATACTGGCGTCAATCGTCGAGCAGGAGGTGCCGGGACAGAACGACCGCGACCAAGCGGCGCAAGTGTTCCTGAAGCGGCTGTCAATCGGCATGGTGCTTGGTTCGGACGTGACTGCATACTACGGGGCGATCAAGGATGGGCTGCCGCCCTCTGTCTCGTACGATTCAGCATACAACACGCGCCTGCACAAGGGTTTGCCACCAGGCCCGATCAGCAATGTCAGCGCTAGCTCGCTCTTGGCAGTGGCGCATCCGGCAAACACTGGTTGGTTGTACTTCGTCGCGGGCGACGATGGCAAGACGTATTTCGCGAACACTGAAGCTGAGCATGAAGCCAACGTGAGCCGGTATTGCCATAAGCTCTGCAGCGCGACACAGTAAACGTTCTTCTGCTTTGATTCAGTCATTTGGCGCCCCTACGGGGAAGTTGATGGTTTTACCAACGGTTACGCCACGTCTCCCTGCGCTATGGCCGGG
>CAZGPZ010000036.1:0-10244 GCA_964527385.1 uncultured Candidatus Saccharibacteria bacterium
GTTGTCTTCATCGAGCATGTCGTCGGCGGCGCTCACACCAGCCACCGCTACGTTTTGCGGCATTGCACTGATGTCGAGCAACCGGTCAGCCGGCGCGTTCGCCGCCGAAACGGGCGGCACGAATACATTGCTGTTTTTTACTGCCCAGCCGCGGGTATCCAGCGTACTTGCCAGCGCTGTCAGCCGGCTCTGCACCTCATGCTGGCTGAGGTTGTTCGTATAGCTCTTCTCCGTCCGCTTCGGTGCGGTGATATTCACCAGGTCTTTCACGCCGCTCTGGTCCCAGATGCGCTTGCGCGACTTCAGGAAGAAGCGGATTTTCGCCAGCGCCCACACTTCCGTCGGTTGGTCGCGCCCGAATGGGAACGCGAAAAATCCCGTGAACAACATCGGCGGGACGAAGATGACGAGCAGTAGCGCCGCGCCCTTGGCAATCGCCACGAACGACAAATACGCGCAAATCGCCGCGATTGCGCCGTAGATAAATTGCCGCAGCGTCAGCGGTCCGACAAGCTTGTCTTCGGCTTCAATATCCTGGATAACCTTATAGGTAGCCATTACCTATAAAGTATAGCTCAAATCGTTTTGTGCCCTCAAATGGAGCTCTTCACTGACCCATCTTCCAATAACCATATATGCGCAACATAGATCAGAATCTGTTACTAAACAAGCATATTTCAAATAAGTTCACGTATTAAATAACAAATAGGCATTAATTGCGGATCTATCGACCCAGCTCATTGACTCTTTCAAGTACCCGCTCAAGAGGTACTCCAAGCGTAGTCACTAATTCCCCAATGCTAAACCGTCCCCTTATAGGCCGCATTGCACTGTAGTAGTCATTGGAGATATGCCAATTATTCGTGCAAAACGTTCCATCGGCAAGTAGATATATATATTCCTGGGGTGTGCCCCATGGTTCACCATCATTTGATATATTCACAGGAGGTCCACTTTTGGAATATACTGTCCAGCCATGCTCTATTGTGTCATATGGACCATTATCTAAGGTGGTGAATTCAAGCAGCTTAATAATAAGTGATGTCTTCGGTATGCGCACCTCAGCCATACCAGGGAATCCCTTAGCTTCAAGGCGGGTCAATGCAGCCTTGGTGTGTCGTTCTAGCTCCGAGCCATAAGTGGCAACTTCTTGTTCTTGGAGTTGGGCCTTCTGCTGGGCCAGGCGGATCGCCTCCCGGGCGACCACTTGCCGTTCAGCTTCACGTTGTTGCGCTTGCGCTTGCTCAAATGTCCTTTTAGCCCGACTAGCTCTACTCTTGTCCCTGTGCATAATAAATTATCTATATCAGAGATTATAGTGACCTGTCAACCATATGTATACCTATAGCGGTGGTATCGAAAAAAAACACAGGCGCCGGTACGCGGCGCCTGTGTTGCTAGTAGCCAAAAAATTATTCTACGGTGTTTTCTGGCCGGGACCAGGTAGGCCAAGTGGCATGCCTGAAGGGAGTGTGTTGCCGTTCGTTTGGTTGCCGCTGCCTGGCTGAGGGGCTTGGTTACCTTGGTTGTTTCGCCTGCGACCCGTCAAGCAGTAGTAAATCATTTCAGCAGCCTGGTCGCTCGAAGCAGAGCCCAGGATGTCGTTCAAAAGAATATTGCCAACTTGGGGTGAAATAGCCTTGTTCATTATGTGTTTTACAACTTCCGTGCCCTGTTCCCAAATTATGTGGTCAATGTCACCAATGACACGCGCAGCAACGTCTCCACTGGCCGAACGATGTGCGTAATGCGACATGTCCTGGGTATGTGCACGTAAACCAAGATAATCTTGGATTGCCACGGCTTGGCCCCTTACCAAAGCCTTGCCTACCGCGCGAGGTGGCGAAAGTGTAACGTAATCAACGCTTCCGTTTTGTTGTACTAGCCTGCCGCGTTGTACCTGCTCGACGGCATCCCTTTCAGCGACGTCAACCGCAATTCGGACTACATTATTGAATGCCAAAGTCCTTGTCTTAGTACTCTCCCTTGTATCTGGGGCATTAGGGTCAGCACGCTTATGAGCCTGATTGATACGTTGCTTCTCTTGCGCGCTTAGTTCACCCTTCTGGTTCTCCAGGAGTGTCCTGAACGAACTTATCGTGGCATTTGTCCGTTGCCTGCTTTGCGGGTCATCCCAGTGGGTTCTATCGACGACCGTATGCAGCAGATCATGCATGACAATCTCAGCGTAACGCCTATGATCGTTGCCTGGCTTGCTGGATATTCTCTGCAGCTTGACCTTGATAGACCCTGATGCGGTTGCCCCTTGCCTATCAAGGAGGGCTATGATGCCGTTTTTTGCGGGGTTGTCCGGGTCGCTCGGATCCCTCAATGTAAAGAGTTCCCGTTCCGCAGGCGTCAATCGGTTCCACGCTTCATTATATGCATTCTGCATGAGCGCATCAGACTCTTGCCTGTACTGGCGCGTTAATTGATCTACGAGTGCTGCATGCTTTGTAACTATTGGCCGAAACGATGCCTCAACACGGTCTCTAGGCGCACCAGTTTGGTACATAGTGTATATGTGAGGTACCGTACCATCATAAGCACCGGTAAGTCTTTGCCAATCGGCTTCATAACGTTGGTACAAGTCACGCAGGTCATCCTCGTAAAGATCTAAATCAAACTTTCGCGGTGCGCGGTTGGGATTATTTCCGCCTGGTTTATTAGGGTTTGGGGTGTTTGGTCCATTTGGTGTTGCTGGCGCAAGTTGTGTATTGGGCCTGGTTGGGAGACCGTTCGGATTACCCTGGGCAACAGGTGTGGTTGGTTGTTGCGATGGACGTCGTGATGGATGCCAGCTGCGTGTTGGCGGAGGTGGCGTTGAGCTAGTGTTGTGACTGCCACCAACAGCAGTACCACTCGGGGGGGTAGGTACAAGCTGACGAGCGGGCGACCTCGGTGGCGTAGGTGTATGCGGCGGGGTCGGAGCAGCCTGAGCTGGCGCGGGCGCTTGCCGGTGTTTCGGAGTAGGTGACGCGGGTTGCTGCTGGGCACCTCCGTTCCCTGCTACATTGTTGCGCATGCCGCGTTCAACATCCATATAGTCAACGAGGGTACGTATTGCTCCATATCCCAAATTACCAACTTCTATTCTCTGCTCGGGTGTTAGCTGGTCATATTGGTCGAGCAACCAGTCCTGGGCGCGAACCGGTACTCTGTCTATATTCCTCAATACGACACGTCCGGCGAATTGTAGTGCCCTGTTGCCTATTTGTCTCCCGAGCGCCTCAATAAACCCATCGCCGGGACCGAGAGTTGGCGCCGCTGCGGGGTTTGGTGCCGCGTTAGGACTTTGAGGATTCATATATAAAATTTAAGCACTAATAGGCATAAAAGTCAATCTTATTATGCTTACTACAATAGCCTGTATAGACTAGGGGATTGCGCCGGGTATTGGAGGGATGCCTGGAGGGTTTCCTTGGGCTGCTTGCTGCGCGGCTGCATTTTGGTTTGCCACGGCCTGCCGGTTATAGTTGGCGCTATATTCACGGCGCATCTGTAGGAATTGAGGATCGCTGCGCACTAGTTCAATAGCATCTTGAACTGACATGCCACCACGGAAATTAACTTGTTCTTGCATTACATTGTCTGCCATGCGCCGCGCATTTGACGGTGCTATCTGGGACATGACGTCATAAAGACCAGCAGTGCTTGCCAATTGTTGCATGAGTTCTCGCTCAGCTTGCGCAGCTGTTTGGGTGGCGTTACCACCCGCGGCATAGATATTAGCTTGGGTTTGAAGCGATTGTGCCATGTGCTTTGCCAGGGCATCAACAGCTTCTGGCCGCGCGCCAATCAATGCGCCTGGCCCATTGTCCCTAATGGTTTCAAATCGTATTGTGTCCATCGATATCTGGTCATTGCCATTTGCGGGATTGGTTCCAGCACCTATGCCATCCCGAATCATACGCTGCCAGTTGCCCCAGCCAATACCCGCCTGGTCCATACGGGCTTTGTTTGCCTTGATTGTCAGGATGGCGTCTGCTTCAGTGACCAGGCCTTGGTCTATCATGCGCCGCGCATCATCTCTTAGTTCCTCAAGGCCATTATCGCTACCTTCGTAACCCGTGACCGAATTTGCCCTGGCCTTCCAAGCGGCGGTCATCATGTTCGTTGTGCCAATATCTGAGTTAAAACTAGATTGGATAGCCGCAAGTGCTGCTTCGGCTTGTTGGTGAGTAGCCGTACCCTTGGCAGCTCCTGGGGCACTGATACCTTCTGCCATATATCGCCTGATGAACTCATTGCGCGTCATGCCATTTTGAGATGCCAGGTTAGTGGCTAAATCGTCGCCACCAGCATAGTTCTGGTCTTCTTGCGCTGTTTTCGCAGCGATCAATCCCATGCGCTTGCGCTCGGCTTGCTGGAAGCGTTCCTCGCGGCCACCACCAGGAACGTGGATGCCGCCACGGTTGCCAAAGCGGCGGTACATATTGCCAATGCCAAAGCGCTCGAACCCTAGGCCATTATCCCGGCCTTCCATGCGCTGCTGGTGCAACCATTGGCGTTCGTTGTGGCGGTACTGGCGCAAACGGCCCTCGATGTTCTGGCCGTGGAAACCCTGGGCGAGGGAGACAACCTGGGACATCAAGCCGCCTGCCATCTTGGACGCAAATGGCAACGCAGCATAGGGGCCGACATAAAACCCTATGGCGATGACGTTGAACAGGGGGTTGTTTGTTGCCGCGGAAGCGGTGATGCTTGAAAGTGCCTCGCCGGCGGCCAAGAAGGCCATGATTATTGGGTACATGACGAGGGTTGTCAGTAGTGTATTTTGCCAGAATTTCCAAAATCGCTCGGTACCCGGCAGCACGTACGCGGCGATGGCCAGGGGCGCCAGCAAGATGCAGATCAATATGATGATTTGCCGGAGCGCCAGCACGATGATTCCCATCAGGAGCATGAGTATGGCTGACAAGATAAGTGATAGGAAACCGCCCACTGTAAGTGACAGTACTATTCCTAACAATACAGCGCCTGTCAAGAACTGGGCGAGCAGCTGCGCGCCGAAGTAGCCCACGGCATTGCCCACGTTATCGAAGCCATTATGGCTGACGCCAACTTGCAGTATAGCTTTACCGACTAAGTTGCCAAGGTCGTTGAAAAGCGTAATGACGAACTGCAGCAGCGGCCATGCCAGCGCGATGCCGATAGCGGCAATCACAATCCTCGGCAGTGCCTTTCTCACGGTGTAGGCGGCGAACAAATCCGACCCGCTGGCTTGGGCAATCACCATGACAAGGCCGGTGATGACAAGGAGGCCAATACCGAGGTTGCGGAAGGTATTGAAGGCATTTTGCGACTGCGGGCTGAAAATGATGTTCACAGGCGTGTCGAGTAGCGCGCCGATCAGGGTGTTGATGGCGGTCAAGCCGGCAGTTATCTGGATGACCAAGAAACACGTCAGCCAACGCATCTGGCTGCCGCAGGGTACCGGGCATGGGTCGGAACAGGAACTGCTGCTAGTGCTGCTGCCGCTGCTACTGGAGCTGGTGGTCGCGACCGCGGCAAAGTTGTTGGTGAGTGCGACACCATCAACCAAATGGACTGAGTTGCACTGGACCTTGGCCCCTTGGAAAATGTCGAGCGTTGCTTTCTTAACTTGGTCGTACCAATCGTTCGGATTGGTGCTCGTGTCGCTTCCTACGGTTAAGATTCCTTTGTCGCTAGGGTTGCACGAGCTGACCGGCTGGCTGCTAGTGAGTATCATCTGGTGTTGGTTGCCGCTTAGGCGAGCGCATGCCCAGCTGCCCGCGAGGCCGGCGATCGCCATGACGGCAGGTACCTTGACGGTATTGCCGCCAGCAACGGGGCAATCTTTGGACGGGCCGCTTGCCCAGGTGCCACTGTATGTTGATGCTGCGCTCGCCGGTGCTGGATGTATGGCGCTGCCGATACTCGTCAGTGTTGTTATGACGAAAAGCGCGAGCAATAGCCGTACGCCCACCGTTTTGTTGAATATATGTATATGCATGCCAATTATTGCCCATGCGGACTATGTACATAACTATACCAGCGAACGAGTATTAACAAAACAATCCTTCCAAGTGGACTCATATTGCGCGCCGGCACGCTTGCCTGTATAGTCAGCGCTAGAGACGCGCCAAGCGTATAATACAAACAGAACCAAGGACATGCAGCAATTCTTACGCGAACATCACCAGCCAATCGCCGCGGCGATTGCTGTCCTGTGTGCCTTTGTTGTCGTACAACCCGCCGTGTTCGCTGCTTCAGTGCCGGGGACCGGCTCCAGTAACGGCTCGCCGTGCCCAGGCAACCAGGTGTTGCTGAACCCAACCGATAGCAAGAGCTGTGGGTGCCCGCCGGGATCGACATTCACGACCAGCGATACAAAAAATTGTTGCCCAGTCTCGCAGCTTCGGATCGAAAACGGCGAGAGCAGCTGCGGGCAACAATCCGGTTGCTCCTCGACTGAATCTGGCAGTGCGCTTCAATGTTTGCTCACGAAATACATTAATCCGTTGATGGCGGTGCTTTCGGCGTTGGTCGGCGTCGTCGTTGCTGGGGCAATCATATATGGCGGGATTGAATTCACGTCTTCCGGCGGCGACCCGCAACGGGCAGCATCGGGCAAGAAGCACATTACGAACGCGCTTATCGGGTTGGCGGCGTACCTGTTCCTATACACGTTCCTGCAGTTTATACTTCCTGGGGGGCTACTGAACCAATGAACGATATACTAGCCAATTTATTTTCGAATGTTGCATACGGTACTGGAGCGTGTGCGGACAAGCTGTTCCTGGGGCTGGTTCCCTGGTACCATTACTTGCACGTCCAGATGGAAAAAGGTGTTTGCACCGTCACGGACTTCACGGTCCTTGGCGGCCACAGCAGCTTCCTGCTGGTTGCGTTGGCGCTGATTGACGACATGCTCCGCGTGGCGGGCTTGCTGGCAGTAGCGTTCATGATTTTTGCCGGCATCCAGTTCATTATGAGCAATGGCGACCCGCAAGCGGCGGCGAAAGCCCGTACCGGCGCGTTCAACGCGCTGATCGGTTTGGCGATCGCCATGGTGTCGATCTCGTTTGTCGCGTACCTGGGCAACCAGGCGAGCGGCGGCACGGGCGGTTCCAGTGTCGTCGGGCTGGATTTCAGCATCTTGCCTAACCCTGCCGGCGTCGATAACGGTAATATTATCCAGACTGTACTAGGAATTGTCTTCGCCGTGATGGGTGCGCTGTCATTCATGATCATAGTTATTGGCGGCTTCCGGTATGTTTTGTCGCAAGGTGACCCGTCGGCGGTTACTGGTGCCAAAAATATGATCATCTACGCGTTGGTAGGCCTCGTGCTGGCCATCGCGGCGCAATCGATAGTAGGGTTTGCGGCGGGAGGGGCGCCATGATACGGAAATTGCTTCTGGGTTTGGCGGCAATCTTTGCCCTTGCCGTGTTCGCGGTGCAGCCAGCGCTTGCTTTCGATCCTTTTGGGACTATATGCAACGTCGGTGGCAGCGACAGCGCCGTGTGCCAGGAGAAGAATAATAATTCCAACAACCCATTGACTGGACCGAAAGGGTTGTTTGTCGGTATCGCAAATATTATTGCCCTTTCTGCCGGGCTGTCAGCTATCATCATAATAATTATTGCCGGGTTCAAATTCGTGACCGCCGGCGGCGACGCTGCGAAGGCAAAGTCCGCGCAAGGCACGATCGTCACGGCGCTGGTGGGGTTAGTGATCATTGCTCTCGCCGCAGCTATTATTAATTTTGTACTAGGAAGGTTGTAGCTAACATGAAAAAGAAACTCTTTCTCTTTCGGGCCGGGATGGCTGGCGTGCTGTTCGCCGTTACGGTAGCCACGAGTAGTGCCGTTTACGCAGCAACGCCAGCAGACGGCGGTTCGTCGGGTAGTGCCAAGAACAACGTATGCATCGGCATCGGCTTGACGGATAGCGGCGGCAAGTGCGGTGACAATGGGGCGCAGCTCACGGCCTCTATATCGGCGGCGATTAACATACTGTCACTGGCTGTCGGCATCGCGGCGGTCGTGATGCTCATCGCTGCCGGGCTTAAATTCGTGACCGCCGGCGGCGAAGCAAACAAGATCGCGGGCGCGAAGAATTCTATCATCTACGCACTTATCGGGGTAATTGTCGTTGCTTTGGCACAGTTCGTCGTCCGGTTCGTGCTCACGCAAGTCAAGCCTTGACGCCCCTGCACGATACTCTATAGTAAGGGTAAGCATAAACGGCGTGCACCTGCTTGAGCCAGTTTGCTCTTCGTGGTATAACGTAATGTAGATTAAGAAAGGTATTGCATGACGAGAAAAATAAAGAACATGATCGTGGCTTTCGCGGCGCTTTCGCTGGCTCTGACGCCGTTCGCGGCCTTGTCGACCATGGCGGTTGCGAGCGCGGCGGACATTACGACGAACCTCTGCAAGGGTGTTGACCTCGACCCGAATAGCTCCGGGACGGACTGCACGAACACCACCACTGGCGATTTGAGCGGCATTTTGAGCACAGCCATCAATATCTTCTCGCTCGTCGTTGGCGTTATCGCCGTGATCATGATCATTGTCGGCGGCTTAAAGTACATCACTTCCGGGGGCGACTCCGGCAAAGTCGGTGCGGCGAAGACAACCATCATTTACGCGCTCGTTGGATTGGTCGTCGTTGCCTTGGCGCAGCTGATCGTCCGGTTCGTGCTCACGCAAGCGAACAACATCGTCACCCCGATGTAATACCGGTTTTAGCATATGGAAACGGGGCTTCAAACGAAGGCCCGTTTTCTTGTAGGCTATAAAAAAACAAAGATCCCGGAGGATCTTTGTTTGGTGTTGTCGCGGTTTGCTTACAGGACTTGGATCTTCTTGACCGTGTTCTGTTCAAGCTTGCCGAAGCTGACCGTCAGGACGCCGTCCTTGAGCACTGCTTCGATGTCTTCTTCCTTGACCGGGACCGGCAATGCGATAGTGCGTGAGAACTCACCCCAGTAGCATTCCTGCAAGAAGTAATTTTCTACGTCGTCCTCATTGCCCGCGCTCAGTGTGCCACGGATGGTGAGCTGGTTGTCGGCGATGCTGACGTCGAGGTCGTTCTTGTTGACGCCCGCGGTACGGGCTTTGACGACCAGCCGTTCCTTAGTTTCGTAAACGTCGACAGCTAACTGGCCCGGCACGGCTTCTGCCTCGCTCTCGTCCCACTCGTCGTCGCTTGGTGCTGCTGGTTGTGCTTGGCTAGGGCTGTTGCTGAGATCGTCGTCGCCCAGGAATGCTGCGGTCAGCTCATCTTCCTCGAGCAATAGATCGTCGTCGCGCTGATTGCGTCGCGCCATGTTGTTACCCTCCAAAAAGATACGTTAACTAGTAACTCTTGCGTTTTTGTCTTGATAGCAGTATAGCTTAGTGAGCAAACAGAGTGCAACGTCATTTTCACACATTTACAACGCTTTAAATACAACAACGCATATGTTCGACATGATTCTCAGCTTGGTTGCACCCCATCGATGCGTGCAATGCGGTGCTCTTGGCGCCCCCTGGTGCGCGGCGTGCCGCCGGGCGGCACGGCCAGCTGTGCCGCGGTGCTACAAATGCCATAAATTGTCTGAAGGCAGCCGGACGTGCCTAGCGTGCCGGCGCGCTAGCCCGCTGTTTTCGGTTTGTGCTGCCACCAGGTACGATAACTATGCCAAACGGTTGGTCTGGCGGTTGAAGTTCGAACGGGCACGCGCTTGCGCGGCGCCTGCCGGCCAACTAATGGCGGAGCGGACTCCGCTGCCGGCTGGCGGCACGGTCGCTTTCGTGCCAGCGGTGACGAATCATGTGCGGCAGCGCGGCTATGACCAAGCGAAGTTGATCGCCCAAGCCTATGCGCGCCACGCAGGCTCTGCGGCCTCGCCGCTGCTTCTGCGCTTCGGCCAGAAACAACAGCGTGGGCAGTCCCGTGCTGGGCGGCTTAAGCAACTAGAGGGCGCATTCCATGTCCGACGGCCAGAATACGTGAGGGGTAAGCACATCCTGCTCGTTGACGACGTCATAACGACCGGCGCGACGCTTGAAGCCGCCGCCAGCGCCCTAAAAGCTGCCGGCGCCAAGCGGGTTTCGGCAGTCGTCTTCGCCCAGGCATAGCCAAATAAAACGCCCGTCTATATGACGGGCACTTTACTTGGCGGAGAGAGAGGGATTCGACCTGGCTGCGCAAAAGAAAATTACTTTTGCTTCGTCCACCCGGCTCCCATGGTCGCCAGGCTACGGGCGGCTGAATGCCACTGGCATTCG
>CAZGPZ010000037.1:0-10165 GCA_964527385.1 uncultured Candidatus Saccharibacteria bacterium
CATAGTGGCCTAGTGCGCCGCCTTGGAAAGGCGGTATGGGGCGCAAGCTCCATCGAGGGTTCAAATCCCTCCCTCTCCGCCAAATAAAACACCTGCCGTATGGTAGGTGTTTTATTTGGCGCAATGTGATCGGATTTGAACGGGCATGCTGGGAGCATGCCCCGACCCGAAGCCGCTCGACCACTGGGAGAGCGGTTGCTTTAGCCTGCGCACTTGCGCACGGCAAGCAAGGCAAATCCCTCCCGAAATAGGCAGGGGATTTGAACAGGAATGTCCAGTGGACATTCCCCGACCCGTAGCCCGCGACGAGAGGAGCGGATTGCTGAAGGCCAGCGCATTTTGCGCTCGACCAACAATGCAAATCCCTCTGACGATCAGCCCGAATTCGTCCGGAGTTTGCCAGTGGCAATCCCCGGTCTTTTGCCAACTGGCTTGGCAAAGGCAAATCCCTCCCTCTCCGCAATACAGTCATTGACACAAGGTTTCCCAAACGGTATTATTCGCCCATTATCAAAATTGTTTTGGAGGACATCTATGGCCGACGGCGGCGAGTTTACGCAAGGTAGCAAAAGCACGGCAGAATGCTTGCAAATATTAGCCAACGTTCCTGGTGCCGATCTAGTCGAGATGGCGTTGGACTACAATTTGCCTCGTGAAGGCTACGTGATCGCGGCTAGGATCGTGCCAGGCTGGCGCCTGCTCGCCGACGCGAAGCAATATTGGATCGTCCCGGATTTCCAACCGCAAGGCGCGAGGGACATGCGCGATTACGGCGAGGCATCTTCCATCTATTTGGAAATGCGTCACCAAGCCATCCATTCAAGCGGTTACGAGACCGCTGCATACCGGGACAAATACGGCTCAAGCAAAACTTATAGCCCTTTGGCGTGGAAATTGAGCCTTGGCAAATTCAGCCAGACTGAGACAATTGATCACCCCGATGGTAGCACTACCGCATACCAGGCAACCTCCGCGACAAGCATGCGTGGCCAGACTTCGGGATATATGGACAGCTCGATCACCCCGGAAATCATCGCACGCATACTCCAAGACACAGAATCGTTGCGGTCATTTGACAATGGAGAGGTAGAATTCGAATGCAACTGGGTCGTCGCGACACTTCCCGACATGCGCGCCGTGTTGGCGGCAGTGGGCCAAGCTTCGGGCATGGACGAGCAAGCCGCCGGCGAGTACGCCGACAAAGTGGTCAGCAGCTTCGCGCCGGCACCAGCCATCGACGACACCAAAGCTTAGATACTCACGCACACTAATTACAACATTTTCTCTGTTGACCGTCGAACAGGTGGATGATAATTTAAATATAACTAATCCTAAAGGAGGGTATATGGCAGGTGAATTAGACACAGGCTCAGGTGCATGGGACCCAGAAGCAGAAGCGATGTGGCAAGAATACCAGCATCAGGGTGAACCGGAAGTCCCCGACGATGTATACGCCGCGCATGTTAGGAAGCTAGAAGCTGAGCGCGACGGCACGCCACTAGAAGACGTGCCCGGAACTGAATAGGTCGTAAGCATAGCCCGTATATACTATTCCGCGACAGATCGAACGAGCCCGGCTGGAAACGGGAATTAATGCTGCCAAGTTCTCGTGACCATTGAGAACCTGGCCGGTGCCGAGAACTGCCAAATACTAGGGTGAGTGGTACCTGGGTAGCCTGCCGACCAGTCAAATTGTTGTGCCGCGAAATCACTATTTATGCGAACTCTGGCTGGATGCCACGCGATGTGATTATCGTGCCAAGCGTTTCGTCCTCTAGCGCGTCGACTACACTATGTTCGGCAGCGTATACCTGCAGCCGGACATCAATATTGTCTTTGCCCGCGCCCTGCAGGGTCTCAAGGCAAATCCTATCAACGGCGCTAAACCGGTCATAATCTTGTAGCATGAATCCCGCCGATAGCTGCGCGTAGCGGCGCGCATCGGGATGCGCCGCCGGGTCGGCATCGTAGACGCCGTTGAATTTGGTCGCTTTCAGCGCGACGCTTTGCAGCTTGGAATCAGATTCGGCTTGCCACAACGCATACTGCACGACAGCGGCGTCGGTCGTACGGCCGCCAAGGCCAATGCCGCCGGCGATCAAGACGATTTTGCCACCTTGGTAGGCTGCTTGCACAACTTCCGGCGTGTAGGTTGGAACTGGACCGAGTTCGACATCTTCGAATCCCGCGTTCGGGGCGGCGACAAGCAGGCACGGTGCGCCCAGATCCACAAGCATAGCAGTGAGCATGATGGCGTTATCTGTTGTCGACCGCCGGCCGATCACATCGGCATACCGGGCAACCATGCTGCCCGGGCCGAAGATTTTGCGCGTGTTCGCGCCGCGCCCGAATCCATCAGGCACGTTGCCGCCACCGGTGATGACCATCAAGCCCGCTATGCCCAAGCGCTCAGCATTTTTTTGCACGTCAATGATCCGCTGGGCGGATTTCTCCAGCCCGCTCGGCGTCCAGCGCTCACCAGCTTTGTCTGTCAATAGCTCACCCGACTGTTTCAGGTGAACGACACGCTTTGCTTGTTTCATTCCAGCCCAATATACGGCTCGGGCGGCGTTCCCGTCAAGCTGCTAGCAACGCCCGCATCCCGCGTGCTAGCATAGTTACTATGGTGAAAATCTTCTCGTGGAACGTAAACGGCATCCGCGCCGTCGTGAAAAAAGGCGCCTTGCAGGCATTCATACATCAGTACGACCCAGACATTTTGTGTTTGCAAGAGACAAAAGCCGAGCGCGGCCAAGCCGAGATAGACCTCCCGCAATACACCGAATATTGGAATTCCGCCGCCAAGAAAGGCTACAGCGGCACCGCGATATTCACGAAGGCCAAGCCACTCAAAGTCGTCGACGGCTTGCCGGAAGCATTGATCAAAAAGTACGACATGTCAGGTGACGGCTACGGCGACCCGAACAGCGAGGGGCGCATCATCGCCGCCGAATACGACGCGTTTTGGCTCGTTACGGTGTATACGCCGAACGCCAAAGATGACTTGTCGCGCCTTGATTTGCGTTACAAGCACTGGGACCCCGCATTTTTGGAATACTGCCAAGAATTAGAAAAATCTAAACCGGTTGTATTCTGCGGGGATTTGAATGTCGCCCATACCGAACTTGACCTGGCCAACCCTAAGCCGAACGTTGGGAAAAAGGGCTTTACCAACGAAGAACGAGAAGGCTTCCAGCATTTCGTCGACGCGGGCTTCGTCGATACGCTCCGTATGTTCAAGGAAGGCAACGGCTACTACACGTGGTGGAGCCACTTCGCGAACTCCCGCGCCAGGAACGTCGGATGGCGCATCGACTACTTCCTCGTATCCAAAAAGCTCAAGCCGAAGGTCAAAAGCGCCGCTATTCATCCCGATGCGATGGGCTCAGACCATTGCCCGATCAGCGTGACATTGGATACTTAAGCGTGCTAGGACTGACTGCCGACCGTCCGACTGGGGCGCCGGCGACCACATACGTAGCCACCGATTCCTGCCGGCAGGCCATCGACGCGGCGCAAAACCCGCTTGGGACCAGGGCAACCTTGGCAATATGCCGCAACACCGTCCCTGACCAGCAGGGCAGCTTTCCTGGAGTCACCGGCAACTTCCCACGCCTTGCACACGAGCTCGTCATCAACCGGTTCTTCGCCTGGATTGGCTGCAACGTAGTCCGCGGCAGCATCTAGCCGGGCAGCCATTTCTTCGCGCGCGTCCGCCCACGCTAGGTCACCCCGTACCACTTCGCACGATGCGCAATTTCCAAGAACAGGGTCAACGGGGAAATCGGCGCCCTCTGCTGCAAGATTACCCATGCCTTTGGTCCTCCTACTATTTTAACGCCATGGTACCACCGGCATGCGCCAGTGTCCAACGAAAACTTCGCCTTAGCCCAGCCGCCCAACAGGACGCCTATTCGATACCAGACACATCCGGCACAGCACCGCCCAGCGCGAGGTCGACCAAGGCCCTGGCTGCCGGGTCCATGAGATCAACTGCCGGGCAATTTGCAAACGTCCCGTTCCATGGCTCCGCCAACGAGCTCTGGTGTATGGTATACGGTGTGGAACCTTCATGGCACCTGCCGCTCAGATAACACATTGCGTCAGCAATGATTCCTGCGTTCTCGTCTTCGAAGTCGGCGACTGAAATAAGCTCTTCCTTTTCCCTGCCAACGCTCCCTTCTGCTAACCGACGCATATCGGCAACCGACGCTTGGGTACTTTCGTATTCTGTAGCGCCTTTTTGCTGCGCCATACATTCGAGGCATTGCTCCGGGACACCTAGTTTTATCATAGCTTCACGCAACCTTGCATCCTGTCCGGGCATATTTACTCCTTTAGTTGGTTTACTATACCACAGGCTGGCTATTCGTATATCACTGAGTACATAACTTATTTGTAGGATATAATAATGCCATATATGAGGAGTAGGCGATGACACCGGACACGTTCACGATCAAGGAACAAATGTTACCTGTCGGCGACGGGCACGAGCTATACATCCACGAATGGGGCAATAGCAGCGCGGCGCGGGCATTCCTGTACCTGCACGGCGGTCCTGGTGCCGGCAGTGGCGACAAAATGAAAGGTGTTTTCGACGGCACGCGCGACCATGTGATTTTCTTCGACCAGCGCGGCGCGGGCAAGAGCACGCCCCAAGGTTCGCTCGCCGCGAACACCACCGAGCACCTCATCGGTGACATTAATACAATCCTCGAAACTTTCGGTTTGAAACAAGTCGTTATCGTCGGCGGTTCGTGGGGTTCGACGTTGGCGCTAGCGTACGCCGCCAAGCACCCCGACCGCGTCTCGGCGTTAGTCCTGCGCGGCGTCTTTACCGGCACCCAGGCTGAATATGATTACCTGTATAAGGGCGGATTCCGTGACTTCTTCCCGGATGTTTGGGAAGCGTATTTGGCACGCACGCCACAAGAGCACCAAGCCGGCCCGTCGGACTACCACATGCCGCGCGCAATTAGCGACGACGCTACGGCAGCCAAGGAATCGGCTTATGCCCTTGACGAGATGGAAAGTTCGATCATGTCGGCGGACGACCGACACTACCCGCAAGACTATGAAACATTCAACCCAAACCCCGCACGGATCGAGACATATTACCTCTCCAATCACTGCTTCATGGACGAAGGCTACCTGCGCGGCAATGCCAACAAACTGACCATGCCGGTTTGGATCATCCAGGGTCGGTACGACTTTGTCTGCCCACCCACGACAGCTTACGAACTGCATAAAGTATTGCCACACTCATCGCTCGTCCTGACCGATTCCGGCCACACCCTGAACGACCGCGGCACCTTCGATGCCACCCGTACCACCATCAGCGCCATCAGCCTTGGGTAATCTATGGACAACGCTACGTTCTGGCACAAACAAACCCAGGGAAAACCGCTGTTCCCAGACCTTTTGTGGAGCCGGCCGGAACACCGCGGCAGTGCGGGGAAACTGCTCATCATCGGCGGCAACGCATTCGGCTTCGCCGCTCCGGCGGAGGCATATGCCGAAGCCATGAAAGCCGGGATTGGCGCAGCCCGGGTGCTACTGCCCGACAAACTGAAAAGCACCGTGGGACGAGTGCTTGAAGCTGGAGACTACGCGCTGAGCACGCCGAGCGGCAGCTTCAGCCAGAAAGCGCTCGGTGAATTCCTGTCCCAGGCATCGTGGGCCGACGCTGTCTTGGTAGCCGGCGATGTCGGGCGCAATTCAGAAACAGCCGTGCTGCTGGAAAAATTTGCCGGGAACTATACCGGCTTGTTAGCCGTGACCAAAGACGCGGCCGATTATTTCGTCCCGACGCCCCAAGCGATCTTGCAGCGCACCGGTACGGTACTGATTCTCAGCTTCGCGCAGCTGCAGAAAATGGGCACCAAGGCAAAGTTTTCACGGGTTTTCACGTTCGACATGGGCGCCGCCAAGCTTGCGGAAGCGCTGCATGAATTCACCAGCTTATACCCTGTCCATATAGTCACCAAGCACTTGGGCGTGATTTTCGCCGCGTCCGGCGGGCAGGTGAGCAGCACCGACACCGGGGACGATCAGGACCTCTGGCGCGTCCGCGCGTCCGCTCATGCGGCAGTCTGGTGGCTGCAGAACCCGTCGCGCCCGTTCCAGGCGCTCGCCTCGGCCGCCTACGAGCTGCTCGCCTAGACCCGATTGCGCCTCTGAAGAGTTCCTGGTACTGTATCTGCATGAATGATGAGCCAAGTTCAAAAAACTTTGACCCAAGTGATATTGACAGAGCACGTGGGTTGGCGCTCCTCAAGGAAACGTTACAGCTACTGCATGCTCCAGGATATACCGTGGCGCCCGATCATAACACCGATGACGCCGATCTTGAATGGTATGCCGAAGAAGGCATGCTTGACCACATACAAACCTCGAATTTCTTGGTTACTGGCCCAAGCAGCGATCATCCTGGTTTTTATGAAAGTCTGGTCGCGCTAAGGTTTGAAGCCACGCGGCACCAGGATGGAGACACGTTTATGCGCGAGGATGTCGGTCATCCAACGTTTGTGCCGCCAAGCGCTGGCTGCGAGCTTACCTTCTCGATCTTCCCGCTCGACGGGGATATACGACAACGCTACAGCTTTGCGGGGGTTGATACTGCCAAATTCAGCGTCTATGGTAAAGGGCGGGACGCACGCGTCGCCCTTGAAGTTGCCGATGGCCCATACGTCGACGTGACCGTGCAGGTACCAGCCGAAAGGCTTTTCGAAATCCAAAGGGAAACTGAGCGCCTCGCAAACCTCCGGCCAAACCAGCAATAACTACCTGGCGCCATGACCAAGGCAAGGATGATATGATGGTAATCATGGCAGGGGTCGACTATGGATATAACGGAAACTAGCAAATTACCCGTTGATACAAGTCTATTCGCCGGCGCCGATGTTGGCGGCACGAAAGTCATGATCGTTGACTCTGCTAGCGAAATAACGCACCGGTATGAAACTACTGGGTTCCGTGATGTGCACGCGATTTTGGATAATTATTTTGGCAAGCTGGGACGTCGGCCGGCGCGCATGGTACTGATCATGGCTGGGCCGAGAGACGATGAAACCGGCGTCGTCAAGCTGACCAACCTAGACTGGCCGGCTTTTGACCCAGTTGCAGCTGGGCAGCGGTACCCGGGCACTACATTCGAGACCATGAACGATATGGTTGGCACTGCGGCAGGGGCGTTCGTGGAACCGGGCGTCGACCTCGAAACACTGAAGCCTGGCACACCTACGAGGACTGGCACGAAGCTCGTCATCACGGTAAGTACCGGGATCGGCTCGGCAGCGGCTGTATGGGACAGCCATGCGAAACGCTATGTGTTCATGGCAAGCGAAGGTGGCCATATAGGTATACAGCCGGAAAATGACGAAGAAGCGGCGTACCTCAAGTTCCTGCAGGCAAAATACCCGCATGTCTCAGCAGAAATCGCGCTTTCAGGCTTGGCGGGCATTGACAGCATCATCGAACATACCCTGCAATCGCACAAGACAGAAGAGCTCGGCCAAGCCATCGGGCGGGCGCGTGAAGCGGGCAGACCGGTCGGCGCGGTGCTGCTGGAATTCGCCACGGAAGGCTCCGGTACTGACAGGGACGTCGCACGGTTAATACTCAACCGCCTGGGTGGAATGCTTGGTTCTGTTATCCGTGACTTGACGGTCGCTTTCAAAGCAACTGGCGGGATTTACCTGACCGGCAGCATCGCCTTGGCACTTGGCGAGTACTTCATGGAGCAAACCGATTTCTCCGGGCGGTTCGTGCACAAAGGAGCATCGCATGACAGCTGGGTCCAGAAAATACCGATATATCTCATCACCGACCCGCATGTCGCCGTCAAAGGCGCCTTGGCAGTCGCGCGCAACGCTTGAAAACCAGCCGGTTTAGCTCCACGGTTCGTTCGCACGTGCAGTGCCTCCTTTTATCAGCAAGGGAAACAAGGAGCGTGAGAGTGTTGCTGCGTAAAATCTATTGGGTCCTTGCCGAAAGTCCTGCTTTAGGATTTATTGGTGCCGCAGGTCGGAGTCGAACCGACACGAGCGATAAAGCTCACAGGATTTTGAGTCCAGCGTGTCTACCATTCCACCACTGCGGCACTAACAAATTCTAAAGGTTCCTGCCTGCCATTCCATAACTGTAGCACTACGAAAGCCTGAAGGTGCGATCAGAGGTAGATTGTACTATAATCAACGGTACAAAGCTAGCATAAGTTATATCCATGCCAAACAACAACCCATCATTTCCTAGCAGCAACCCACCTGTGCCTGACGGATCCGGCTACCTGCCTAAACCACCAGATGACTCTGCTGTGCAGCCGCATAATACTGACGGGCAGCTTGGCGCAGGAGCGGCCGCAAACCTTATCCGCGAGAAACTAGCACGCATTTTCGCTGACGAACCTGACGCAGCAAAGGAGGCTAGGGAAGCCGAGGCGTCACGCCCGCGCAGCAAACACCAGGCATTCATGCACCAGCTTAGCAACAGCGGGCTAGATGTCGCCGGTGTGCAAACTGCCTGGCACAATTACTACATCGCGTTGCCGGACAACGAAAAGCATGAGGTTTGGCACGAATTCTACGCCTCCAGCAATGCCGCGCAGCACCACCTGCCTGACCCGCGCGAGCAAGCAAACTTACCCGCACGTGTCGCGCCAGCGCGCCGCATGGCTCCCGCCCATTTGCATTCATTGCGCCCGCCGCGCACCCAGGACGGCGTCACTGTTTCCTACGCGCCGGAACTGCCGGCCGAGACAGCGGGCACCATCAAAAAGCGCATCACGCGCAAAATCAATGCCGGCGGAAAGTTACGCGCGCGCCATCATCTCCAGTCATTGGCGTTCGGGTTGAGCCTGGGGCTGGCAACACTGGTTATTTTCTTGTTCGGTTTCTTCAACGAAGTCGTTATCGCGCCGTTTATCCAACCAGCGCGGACGGTCGGCGCGACGCCGATCATCGTCGACCCAAGCGCGGTGACCGCCAGCAAAACACCGGAGATCATCATCCCCAAGATCAACCTCGAGATCCCCGTGGATTTCTCGCAGACCAGCCCGGACGAAGCGGTCATCGAAAACGCCCTTAACAACGGCATTGTGCACTACCCGACAACGGTCTTGCCAGGGCAGACCGGCAACGCGGCGTTCTTCGGGCATTCCAGCAACAATATCTTCAACCCCGGCAAATACAAATTCGCCTTCGTGCTGCTGCACACACTCAAGCCTGGCGACACGTTTTATATCACCTACAAAGGGAAGGCATACGTCTATAAAGTTTTCAGCGTGAGGATTGTCGAGCCGACCGAGGTCAGCGTGCTGGATAATGTGAATGGTCACAAAGCGACGGCGACGCTTATTACCTGCGACCCGCCAGGTACCAGCCTGCACCGCCTCGTCGTCGTCGGTGACCAAATCAGTCCCGACCCGAATGCTAACCATCACGGCACTAACACTACGGATGCCACCACGAACAACTCGGCAGAGCTGCCCGGCAATGGCCCTTCGCTGATCCAGAATATTTGGGACTCAATATTTTAATCCTTACTGGCATATGCCATGATTGTCCGGCAACCGATTTTTTTGTTTATATCCACGCTTAAATCTTTACGTCCCTTTTTCAAGAACCCAACCCTATACTTTTGCCTTGATGCAAAAGTATGCAAAAAATCAAGGGCAGCTTTGCGCCCTCTGGCTACCGTTGATCAACTTGACAACCGAGCCAACGGACTCTCTTCGGTCGGCCTAAAGGCAGCGTTGGCCCGCCCTTCGGGAAGTTGTCAAGTTTACGAACAGTAGCGCAGGGGACACGCCACATGCCCGATAGCTGCCATGGCGCCTGCCCGGCTCCTCGCTGGCCAGGCATTGGTTAAATGCAAGGCTTCGCCTTGTCCTTGGCTGTTTCCGGCCATAGCGCAGCGAGACATGGTGCGCGTGTTGTGGCAGCTGCAAGCTCCAGCAGCCGAGGACCGCCCAACGAAGGAAAGGTGAAGCCGAAGGCGAATCTTTCCTGAGGCGTTCCGCAGGCGCTTGTAGCTGCCGCAACAGCGCCCAAGCGAACGGGGACGGCCTTGGGGTTTTTGCTTCACCCCACCCCAGCGAGACTCCTCTCTCACTGGGGACACCGGTTTTGGGCCAAGGCAAAAATAACCTGCCAGTTCGTACCAGAAG
>CAZGPZ010000038.1:0-9822 GCA_964527385.1 uncultured Candidatus Saccharibacteria bacterium
CCTTCTGATTCCAGTAGGCTCTTGATACCGCTCACCTTGACGTAAACGTCAGGGCTGGTATCGCTCTTGCCTTTCACGCTGAGGAGGTCAGCAGTCGCTTTTTCGCCGAGGACATCGAGTTTCAGGCTAGCCGTGGCATTCGCGTCTTTGTCATACGAGCCGGTTGCTGTCATATCAAAGCTGCCGCTCGGGCTTTTCACCTTGAGCGAACCGTCAAACGCATCGCTTTTATAATTCATTTTGTCGGCGGAAATGGCATAGTTAACCAGCGTGTCTTGGGCTTTGCCCGAATTAGCGAGGCTAGCGCTGTATACGTTCGCCGGCATATTCGGCCAATACAGCCCGAAAAACCACGCTGCCGCTGCTAAGATAACCACGAGAATGGCAATACCGATCAATCGGACCGAGCGCTTTTTGTACCATTTCCGCTTGGACCCGCCATGATCCGCGACGAATACCGTCGGGGTGGTGCCCGACATAGGCATATCAGGCGAAGGTACGGCTCCGCTTGGCGGCGGCGTAGTTGCCACTGGCGAGGCAGAGGTATCTGGGTTCGGAGGCGTTGGCGTATCTGTTTGCTGTGGCATAGAAGCAGGTTCTGGCGCGTTGGCGTCGTCGTTCATGGCATTACCCTCGTTTATTCATCTTGGCTTCAGTATATGATGCTATTGCTTGCCGCACAACCCACTAGCGAGAGACTACCACCCTCCTAGTACTGCTGGAAAGCGCAGTCAAGGTGCCGTATGGGAACAGTTTGTGTTGGGACGCCAAGACCGCGATTGAGTTCGGGGCGTCTTTATCGGCGCTGATGACAGTCACTTCGTCGCCAACTCCAAGCTTGGAGCCAGCTAGGCTGATCATGGTGTGGTTCATGCACACACGTCCAACTATTGGCAATTCCTCGGCGCCGTGCGTTACGACTCCGGCATTGCTGAGTGCCCGCGGCACGCCCTCGTAATACCCGAGCGGCAAGACGCCGATCCGCATCGGTTTTTTGGCGGTAAACGTGCCGTTATAGCTGACCCGGTCCCCTGGCTCAAGGTTGATGACCTTGATAATCGTGCTTTTTAGTTCCAATACCGGCTTGAGCCCGTCCAATTCATGAACGTGTGGGTCCTTGGCAGAAAGCGGGTTTATGCCGTACAGCCCAATACCAAGCCTTATAGCATTTGCATACCTGCTCTCTGCCTTGGTACCACCGGCTGTCTGCGCGATATGGATAAAGCGTGGGTGGAAACCTTGCGCCAATATTTGCTCCACTTGCGCGTCGAACTGCGCGGCTTGCTTGGCAGTCATGCTGTCGTCTGACTCATTGTCAGCATCCGCCAGATGCGTCATGATGCCTTCCAGCTCTAATTTCGGAAACAGCTTCAGCACTTCCAGGTATTGCTGCAGCTCGTGCGGAGCCAGCCCAAGCCGGTTCATGCCGGTGTTAAGCTCCAGGTGGACCCGCACGCGTTTATGCAAGCGCGCGAACGCTTCCAAGCCAGCGACATCCTGCACGACAAACGAACAGCGTTTTAGGTCGAGCAGCCGGACATTCTCCGGCAAAATATAGCCGAGCACCAGGATGCGGTGTTCCGACAGGCGCCGTATCTTGCCCGCCTCAAAATATCCGTCCACCGCCAGCAGTGGGCAATCGGCTTTATTGAGAATGGTTGCCATTTCACGCAGGCCATGCCCGTAGGCGTTTGATTTCAGAACGGGAACGATACCAAACGCGGGGTGTTGGGACTGTACCAGCTTGACATTATCCAGCACGGCGCCAGCCGACAGCTCTATCCGGTTCAGCGTTTTGTACCGGCGTGCAGCGCGTGACCTGCCGCGGGCCAACCAGTACGCTTTTGCTGGCATCATAGATTACCTCCCCTTAGAACTGCTGGAGATAGTTAGTGGTGAACGACGTGGCAAGCGAGTTGCGCGCCGCATGCCGTTCCTTGGCATAGCCGATCAACTTCTGGACGAGCTCGACATTGCTGATGCCCGATTTTGCCCAGTTATGCGCGTACAAACCACCGGGCAAGGGGTTGATTTCATTAAAATAGACGTCTTTGGTCTTCTCGTTGATCAAGATATCAACGCGCGCAATGCCTGAGCAGCCCGCCGCTTTGAAGCCGGCAATTGCCACTCGCTCGGCCTCGTCGTATAACGGCTTCGGGAAATCTGCAGGTATCCGGCTATAGCCTTGGGCGCCTTTTGAGCCCTTGCCCGAACCGCCCTTCTTGCCACCACCGCGCAAGTACTTGGTATCAAAGTCAAAGAAATCATCGGCGTGGAACAGCGGTTCCTCCAGCTTCGCTGGAATGATTTCCGACCCGTAACCGATAATTGGCAACGTCGCTTCGCGCAAGTTAGGCACTGCCATCTCGACCAGTACGTTCGAGTCATAATGCAGCGCGACTTCGATCGCGTTGCGCAACTCAGTTTGCGTTGACACTTTGGTCACGCCAATGCTAGAACCTAGATGCGGCGGCTTCACGAACGCCGGGTAGCCAAGCTTTTTCTCGATCTCGCCGATAATATTTTTGCCGTCCTGCTCATATTGTTCATGGCTGAAGATTACATCGGGTACCGTCTTAAGCCCAGCGCTTTTAGCGACCAGCTTTGCCAGGATTTTGTCCATGCCTACCACGCTCGATTGCATATCGCATCCGGCATACGGGACATTCGCCATATCGAGTAGTCCCATCAGCGCGCCGTCTTCGCCGTACGTGCCATGCATCGCCGGGAATACAACATCAATTTTGCGCGACGTCTTGCGACCGGCAATCCCACTTGATTTCATGAGTGTCATGCCGCCGTCAAATTGCACGCTCGCCGGATGGTTTCGTTGCATAAAGTCCTGTATTTTGCCCGATCGATACAGCGCGATATCCTTCAATTTGTCATCCCAGAACCACTTGCCATCCTTGGCGATATAGACCACCTCGACCCGGTATTTTTTGCTCAGTTCCAGCGACTTGATAATACTCGCAATCGCGGTCACGATAGACACATCGTGCTCGGCCGACCGACCGCCGAAAATCACTGCTACAGTTTCCATATGTAATTAGTATATGCAATTACCACATACAATCACATAGGCAAGCTGCTTACGACTTTTCTTCGAGGGCAAGCGCGATCGCTCCAAGGGCAATACTAAACTCCTCGCGATCCCTGAAAGCAGCGAGCAATTCGTAGAAATCTGGATCGTAATTTGAAAAGACCCGTATAGTATCACTGCCATACTTCTCTACAGCGTATGCTACCTCTGTTAATACGCCTGGCGATAATCCAGTCACAAGAACCTGCCCTTTGCAGGCATCAATAAGTTGGCAGCAATACACTAATGCCTTCTCCCGGCCGACGGCCCTATTGCCTTCAAAGTGCTCATAAGGCATGGCATTAAACGGATGTATCACGTCATAACCTTGGCTGATCAAGTCTCTCAAAACCGTTTCACGGTACGCCTCATGCCCAACACCCGCCAGGCTTGATGGTTGTGAAACATACCAAAGGCCACGAGTTTTAGGCATAATTGTCGGGCCAGTCATTCTGGAGCAGGGCGATGTCACCAGCGGCGACAAATTTGTCCAGGTTGGTGTAGAACATCAGCGGGTCCGTTTCGACGATGACTTCGCCCTTGTAGCCCGCCGCTTCCAAGCCAGCCTGGATATATTTTGTCGTTGAGTTCTGCATCAACACAACGGTATTAGCACCAGAATTGGCGATCTGCCGCCCCATTTCTTTGTGAACTTGGCGAGATTCCCTGCCCTGGTCGACAAGCCCCGGCGTCACGTACAGCTTGCGTTCAGCGGGCAATTCGCGCAGTAACGCCGTGCCGGCGCGAACGCCTTCAATATTGCCGTTATAGGTGTCATCGATAACCCAACCGCCATTCAACACATACGGTTGCATACGGTGCTCAAACGGCTTGGTCGCCGCGACGGCAGTTTGGATAGTCGTAGCGTTGATGCCAAATTCGTGCGCCAGTCCCGCAGCCAAACTGATCGGGCCAATGTTGTGCCGGCCGAGCAAACCGCTGGACAACTTCATTGCCTGCTTGCCTTTGGACAGCGTGAACGATAGGCCAGAAACAGAGACACTGATATTGCTCGCTTGCCAGCCGAGCGCGCCGGCGCTGTTGTAAGCGCTATATTCGGGTTTAATAAACTGCTGCGCCGCCAAGGACTCGCCATTGGCATAGACATGGCGCTTGTCGCCGATGAAATGCACGACGCTGAAGATATCTTTGCCTGCTGCTTCGGTGGATTTATACCGGTCCAGGTGCGCCGCCGCGACCCCAGTAATGACTGCCCGGTCCGGATGTGTCGTCCGGGCAAACTTTGCTACGTCGCCGGGCGCGCCTTCGCCGTATTCGACCAACAGAATGTCTTCGTCGCCCGAAAGCGTCCGCGCAAATGCCGCGTGGCTTGCCGCGACATTTTTGTTGGCCGGCGTCGCTGCCACGTTTTTGCCCGCGCCAAGCACCGCAAGTAGCAGTTCTTTCATGCTCGTTTTACCGTAACTGCCGGCAATCGCGATTTTTACCCCTTTGTGTGCCCGGAATATTTTCTCGGAAGCAATGATTTGCCGCAACTCGCGCGGACGGACAACCAATGTCCTGCCAAGCACCAGCGGCGCGACTGCCAGGTGCGCCCAGACGATCGGGTACGACAAGACAAGCGCCAAACCAAATGCCCAGCCTCCCGGCATATCGTATCGAAACCACCAGTAGAACAAGAGCAAGCCGACGGCAATTTGCAGCAACATGCCCGCCGATAGTGCCACAAGCAGCAACCGCGCCGCCCGTGTGCGCGCAAGTTCACGGCGGCGGATGACTTTCGAAAAGTCCTGCGTGCGCCAGTACCACGCCAGGTATGGCCCAGCACGATATTCGGTATTTTGCAGCATATACACGAGCACTATAGGGTAGCGGAGCGAATACACGCTGAACAGAGCGGAGATCATTGCAAGAACTCCAGCACCGCGTTCGTGACTTCGTGCGGGCGGTCCAGGTACACAAAATGCCCGGCGCCGGAAATAACCTCTAATGTCGAGCCGTCGATCACTTCATGGAAAAGCTCGCCATAGTGCACCGGCGTCGCCAAGTCGTCCTCGCCATAAACCAAGAGAACCGGAATGGTTATCCTTGCTGCATCTTGCCGTACATCGTCGGTCACGACTTTTTTGAACGTCTCCTGCAAATGTTCGGCTACCAGCATGTCAGAACCAATCGCATCGTAGACTCGGCGCCGGAGCTTTTGCTTGATGCCTCTCGGCAACGGTGACGCCGCCGCCTTGCCAGCCTTGACTACCATCCGCTGTATTTTGGTCCGGGCATTATACGTCCCACGAATACCTGCCGAGGCAACGAGCACAAGCTTGTCAGCGCTGAATGTCGCCCTGCCCAATCCCCGCACTGCAATCGCGCCGCCATTGCTATGGCCGAGCACGGCATAGACATCCTGGGCGCCAATTTTGTGTAAGAAATGCGCCACAAACCGGGAATAATCACTCAAATCCCACGCTTCCGGCGGGCTCGCCGTGCCACCGAAGCCCGGCAGGTCAGGCACAATAACCGTAAAATACTTCGACAAACTGTCTGCCAATAGCTTGAGCCCCGCAGCCCGGTCGCCCCAGCCATGCAACAGCAAGACAGTCTTGCCTTTGCCGCGCATCTCATATTGGGTCACTAACCCGTCGACCATGGCTTGCATGAGCATTATTATACCGAATACAACTACTATATGCGCGCAGGATTATTAACTCCCGCCAGGTCACTTCTTGTTCGCGCGGCGGCGCCACAAGCCGCGCCGTTTCGGTTCTGTGGTTGCTGCCCGGGCCACGACACGTAGCTCGTTAATCGATTTGGCGCTTAACCACGCTGCCATCGCGCCAAAGCCTTCCTTGGAAATGTTGAAGGGCTGGACAGATTCGGGGTGCTCCAGGAATATAAGCATGCAGAAACGCTTGTCTTTGAAACGCTCATGGTACAATGTCAACTCTTCGGTTGGAATCCCATCGTCGCTGCCGTACGTGGACAAGATGTGGCTGATCTTCGCCGGCGTTAAATCCTCGAATTGCAGCACGTGTTCCACGCGGGCACGAACGACAACCGGGCCGCCGGCATCTTTGAAATACACCATATCGCCAGGCTGCACCATATCCATCGGTGTACGCCTATGCTTGTACCAGCGCGATTCAATGACCTTCTGCCCGCTCAACAACCGTTCAGTCATGCCCCAAGACGGCCGCATGATCGCTACGTGGTCCATAACCAGCTTTATTTTGCCGCCAGGGCAGTAATTTTGCTTTGCAGTTCGGTCGTTGTCAGCGTGGCGTGTGGCACCGTAATCGGCATTGCCAGGCCCCAGTCGCTATAGGTTTGCGAAAATCCGCTAGCACTATATGCAACCCGCGCCAGTTGGTGTGACGCCCGGTCGACTGAAACGGTTATCACGATTGGCGGCAACGTTGAATACTGGCTGGGGTCAACCGTGTCCAAATTATGAAATCCCAGGTCATGAGCGAATGCCTGCATCATCCGGATGTAGGCGCCAAGCTTCACGGAAACCGAATACGTATACACGCCGCGCCCGTTTACCGTCTCGCGCTTGGCTTTGCTGTAATCCGTCGTGAAAACTTGTTCATCCCTGTTATAGGCTAGGATGTTTTCACGCTCGCTCGCTGGCAAATTGCCGATAGGCGGCGTTGGGGCACTAGAAATGTCAAAAAGTGTCTGGCCGAACAAACTGTTAAGCGATTGGTCAGTCTTGCCATCACTTTTTCCCCATTGATTGAGGGCAGGGCTGAAGTCGAATGGCTGCCCCTTTTTGTTCATCTGCGCAGTTCGTATCGCGACGTACCTGATATATCCAGTGTCTGGCGTGCTAATGCTTTCCGTCGTTACTTCCGCCCCGGTTTGCGTAACCGAGACAAGCCAATCAGTCGCATTCGTGGCGCCCATTTGCAGCCGTACATCCTGCTCGACATTCTGCTGTCCGCTTCCCGCGATAGCGGTACGCGTCACGCTTGTAGCAGTCAAGTTGTTTGACAGCATGTCCTCGAATGCGTGCTGCGGGCTCTGCCAGGCAAGTAGCCACCACGCCAAGCCCGCGCAAAGCAAGACGAATACACCAATGCCTGCCGTCGCGCGGCGCGGGTACAACAGTATCGTCTCTATCAGCCAATCCATACCAGCTATTGTAGCAGCTACGTTATGGTTGCGCTCTCAATACTTCGCTAGACGCAATAAGATAATCTTCAGCCTTATCGAGATCAAGGAACCAATTCCCCACCGGTCCCTCGTCGTGAAGACGGCTCTCTGCATCCCAAAAAATGTCTGGATATTCTGCTAACAATACCGGAAAAATCGTTCGCACACGCTCACCGTCCAGCCCTCCGGCCACACCAATCCCAACGCTGCCAAGATCATCACTGCTAAATGCCTCCTCTAAAAAAGGCCGCATCTCATCTGGAATAAGCATGCGCCCTTTCCCCTCGGACATATCGAAAAGTACGTAATCCATAGCGCCTGCGCGCGCGAATTCACCCAGCTTTTCCACGGTGCCTCTTGCCTGTAGATTTTCCATGATAGGACGGTGACATTGCAGCACAACCACCAGACCGTCTTGTTCTCGCAAACGTGCCAGGTCATCAATAAGAGTCGGGTCGCTATCGATTGGCAACCTGTCAAATTGCATGCCGTCCATCCATCCCGCCCCGCGCTCTCTTATCCTGCTAATAAACTTTTGACGGTAGGCAGCATTCGTTACAAGCGAACCAAGAAACGTCACTTGGGCAATACGTAAAACCCGCTCCTTTGGAATGAAATTCGAAACATACATTGAACGTTTCAGCTCGTCACCGACGGGATACCACTCATACCCGTACGTATTGGGTTTGTCGAGCATCTGCGTCTTGTGGCTCACCTTCACCGCCTCCATCAACAGGCGCCGCTCTGTTAGGCCCGAGTCAACCGCCGTTTCTTCTATCGGGATTTGTTTCCACCGGCGCATTATACTACTGAGACCCACATATGATTCTGGTCTTTGACTATTATTCGCCATTTTTAACATAGCTCTCAAAAGCCCTGGCATTCCGCCAGAGTTGTTAGCTTTGAAAAAGCTTGTCCTTTCTACTTCATAAGATAGCCATATGTGTTAGCTGATGATAGAAGAATATGTAGATATATAGTATGTTCACTTACAGATGAGAAACTATCATGCTATCTTTCTCCTTTGTAAATCGTATGGCAATATGTAGCTATGTATTGCCCTTTCTGCCAATCCCCGAACACCAAGGTCACCAACAGCCGCCTGACGCGCGGCAACACGCAAGTCTGGCGGCGGCGCAAGTGTTTGCGCTGCAAGGAAGCATTTACCTCGCACGAGATTATCGACCTGTCGCACCTGATCGTCATCAAAAAGTCAGGCAAACCACAAAAATTCAGCCGGATGAAGCTGTATTCAGGCATTTACGGCGCGACCATTAGCTCCAAGACACCGCACCGGGAATATACCGTGGACAAAATCACCCGCGAAGCCGAGCGGGAAATCCTGGCCTTGAAGAAAAAACAGGTCAGCTCGGAAGAAATTGCCAATATCGTGTTACGCCTACTGAAGCGCATGCACCCGCGGACCTTCCTGCGCATGCTCGCCTACCACGCCGACATCCACACCGAAACAGATATGACCCGCGCGTTCAACCGCTACACCAAGTGACGCACCCTCCTGGGAGTATAAAAGTTCGCCTAACTCAAAATCTCCTCGGTAGCCGTCACTCCCAGCTCGACTGGGAATCCAGTAAAAGTAACAAAAGCCAGGCCATGCCTGGCTTTTTTGCTGGTGGAGTGTAGGGGATTCGACCTTATAGCGCAAAAGAAAATTACTTTTGCTACTGCCACCCAGCTCCCATGGTCGCTAGGCTACGGGCGGCTGAATGCCACTGGCATTCGCGTTTGGATCGCTCATCCCCAGCCAAGCATAATAAAATAGAGGCACAAGGCCTCTATCTTCTAACTAGTTCGCTTGCACTTAAGCGAAGTAATCAGGAATTGGCTTTTCGGGTTGCGAAATCGGTGCTGCTGATACTTCTGAGCCGTCTTGGTGATAAGATGGCAGCCCGGCGTCAATTCGATCAAAGGCATCGCTATAACCTCGCTCAAGAAGGGCTGTAATAAGTGCACCTACTGCATCGCGGTAGGCTTGATCAGCATCTTGCTTGCTAACCACAACATTGTATTCTTTCATAAAAAATACATTACATTGTAAGCATTAGTTTGTCAACATATTGCTCCAATGAGACATTCGGACTAATAAAAGCTCCAAGCTCATCCACTAGCACCATAAAGAATGGCTCACCTACAGATGAGCCATTCTTTATGGTGGAGTGTAGGGGATTCGAACCCCTGGTCTCAGCATTGCGAACGCTGCGCTTTACCAACTAAGCTAACACCCCGTTGTTGGCGATTATAACATCTTCTCAAGCACTGAGGGCAATTCGAAGATACGACGAACCTCTGTATAGCCATTATTTATCGGCTCTACATTATGAACCGCCCAAGTGCCGCGTGGAATATGTATTGCCTTTGCTCCGACTTTAAGGGCAGGATTGATGTCGGAACGGAACGAGTTGCCAATCATAATAACATTATCTTTGCCGAACTCTTTGACCCTCTGCCGCAAGTACGTTTCCTTGTCCTCGCCGTCTAACACGATCTCAATGTGGTCAAAGTAGTGGTTTAGCCTGGAATAGGTGATTTTGTGGCTCTGTATTTCTGGATCGCCCACGGTTAACACATGCATTTGGATATTCGGTAATGAACGAATGTGAACTAGG
>CAZGPZ010000039.1:0-9809 GCA_964527385.1 uncultured Candidatus Saccharibacteria bacterium
ACAGTCCTCGCTTCGGGTAGCCTGTGGCTTTCACAACACGCGCGCCAGGCTCGCTGCAAATGGCCAAGAACAACCAAGGACAAGGCAGAGCCTTGCCATAATCAATCCCTGTCCGGCGAGGAGCCGGGCAGGCGCCATGGTTACTGGCCACTTGGAGGGAGCTTGGCGAAACTGTTGGTGCAACCAACAACTTTCCGCCGACAGGCGGACGAACCAACGCTGCCCGGAGGGACGATCCCCCGCAAGGGGGTCGATCGTTGGTTCGGTTGTTGGGCTGCACAACGGTTGCCCACGCGAGCGGAACGTGGCCTAGGTTTTTGCTTACTTTTTGCCAATGAAAAAAGTAAGTGCCGGTTCCCGCCAGAGGGAACCAAGGCTTGATCATCAAGCAAAGAAGGTTCGGTTCTTTGCGAAAGAACAACTGGAGTTATATCTGTTCGCGGCTGGCTTCGATAGACTTGCGAATCTCGTACAGCTCGTGCCGGCGGCCGAGCCAGAAGGCTACCAGGATCAACGGCACGGCAATGAGCATGAATTGCCACAGGATAATGTACCTCGTTATGGTCGTCGTGCCGCCATTCGCGGTCGACAAGCCGCCGACAATCTGCCCGTTCGCAACGCCGACCAATTGCAGGTACGCTGATGTCCCATTCGCATCAGTCACCTTGACGACGATGTTGTACACGCCAGCCTGCGTGTAAGTGTGGTTTACATTCACCACGCCGGAGAAAGCTATGCTCTTCAGGTCGGCGCCGTTGCCGTCACCCCAGTCGACGCTCAGGGCATACGGTGAGCGCCCACCACTGACGATCAGCGGCCAGGTCAGGACTGAGCCAGGGTTCACTCCCAAGCGGGCATACGCGCTCGTGACCGTCACATGGGTACCGAACTTGGCGAATTGCGCGTCGTTGAACGTGACAGTGACGACGTTGGAATCCGGTCCGGCTTGGTCCAGTGCGTCGTACACGCGTGCGACCAGGTCGTTCCGGCCGCTGAAGAGGTCAATCTTCAGGCTATAGCTGCCATTCACGCACATAACCGAGCCGACAAACACGTTGTTGGAGAATACTTTCACCAATAGGTCCGACTTGCACAAGCCGCTAACCGTGATCGGGATGCTCGTGAATACCTGCCCGTTTGACGGCACGCCAATGGTCGCCGCCTGCGTTGGCGGGTTGCCCGGCACCGAGCCTTCAAGCCCGACCGAACCGGACTGTGGGTTCTGTGACGACCCAAGCGCGCCCACACCCACTGCCGGCATAGCTGCACAAGTTACGGCCACTAGGACCAGCAGGAGTAGGTTACAGGCTTTCTTCATGTTGCTACTGCTTATTATACCGCTTCCACCTTAGCCAACAGCATAGCAATTACCAATACTTTGGCCTAGCGGCGGGCGCGCCGGACAATATTGCGGTCGTACTGCCGCTTCAACTTCGGGAAGCCAAATATGAGGAACACGATAACCGCGACAAGCAACAACACTCCGATAATCGCCGGCAAAGGCACGACATAGAATGTAGTCTGACCGCTCATCAGCTGGCCGTTCGTGCCATAGCTAAAGTTGCCATACACGGTGTATTTGCCAAACCAACCAACTTTGTCCAGCTTTACGTTGAACCGTCGGATGCTATCCGGCAGCACGTTGCCCCTGGTAGCGTCATTTACCTCGTAGGATGCAAGCTGGGTATTCCCTTGCTTTAGTAAGACTTTACCGAAAGGCTGCTCCTGCACGTCCCCAAGGTTTTGGAACCGTATGGCTGCGTAAAGGTTTTGGTTGCTCGTGAAGATGACACTCGGGCTGCCGTTGGTACCGCCACGCACATCCATGCTTGCCAAATCAAGTTGTTCCTTGAAGTTACCAGTAACCCGGACTAGTACAAGTGACGCGACACTCGAGGAAAGCGTGACGTTATTGGCTTGGTTGACAGAGGCAGGCGCAAATCGTACCGCACCATAATAACCGCCGCCGGACGTCCCCTTCGGAATGGTTATATCGACTTTGACGGCCTTGCTCGCGCCGGCACCAAGCGAGACATCAGGAATGGGCGCTACAAACCGTTTAAGGCTATGTACGGGCGCATATTGCCCAGGATTCAGCAGTAATGCCGGGTTGCCAGTTTCGCCTTCCGATGTGAAATCGTTGATGACAACTTGCAACGTGGCGGGCGAATCGGTGACATTCTGGACATTGATGGTAACGACCTGCGTGTCCCCAGGGTTAATGGTCAGGTTCGTCGTCACTGGTGACACTCTCAAGCCATTGCCACCACTTGTCGCAGCAGACGCAGAAATAGGTACTAGCGAACCAATGAGCAGCATGCAGCCTGACAAAATACTGACCAGCAACGCTGTGCGCTTCGGCATCTTCATAACGTTATCATCACTCCATTTACTTAAGATGTATTAATCGTACCAAAACGCTTACGGCGTGACAACTCGTATTGTATTCCCATATGAAAAATGGCTAGAAAGTCGCGGTACATACATACGTCAGCGTCGAGACGTACACACCGACTGCTTGGCCCTTGGGTATATTGACGATGTAACTCGTCGTGAAGAGCCGATAAGCATCTGTGTTTGTGTCGCTCGCCACTACGTCCCCCGGTACGAATTTATAAAAGTTCGGTACGTTGTAGCCAGCTGCTGGCGCAGCATTGCCCCCTCCCTGCGGGTTCGCGCCTACGGAGGGCGTCACGTTTGCCACGAGATTGAGCCCGAACTGGCTCGTGCCGGGACGCGAGACGTCCGCGGCGGCAACCGCCGTAATATCATGGGTGCCCGACACCATCGTCGTGCCATTCACGGTAATCGCGAAACCGCTGCCAGCGTTCGTCGCGGTAAGCATTTGGGTTGTACCGCTCTTCGTCGCCGTGTCGCTCAGGTTGCCGAAGTTCACATAGTCGCCAGATGCATTAGTGCAGTCGAACCCGGTAATCGTTACGCCAAGGCAGAAAAGCAAATACGGCGGCACGTACGTGCTTATCTGGACCGGCTCGTTCATGCTGAAGGCCAAGCCATTGCCTTCGCTGTTCGCCCCCGATGCATCGTTCGAAGCAAACGTTTCTACCCGCCCGAAGTAGGTGCCGGTAGTACTCGGGTTAGTCACGCCCGTAAACGTATATGACAAGTTCACGGAGGTCGTAACCGCTGGGAAGCGCGTTAGAACGATAGTGTCTGTTGTCGTCCCAGGCGCATAAATACTAAAACCCGTCTCGCCCGTTTGCGCGCTCAGTGCCGCAGCAGATATATCAAAGCCTGCAGGTGCGTTGCATACGTCACCTATAAGAGGGGTATTCGAGCAAACTTCCAGCCTGATTGATCCGAGCACTTCGCTGCCGGGCAATGTTAGTGACAGCTGGTACGTCGTCGTTGCACTGGCAATGGAACTGCCTATCTCCAGGCTGCGCCTAGGCAGGTTTGCCCCATAGACAGGGCGGAAATAGAATAGTCCTACTCCTATCAGTAGGACTATTGCTAGTATGCTTTTCGAATGCCGGCTATGTAGTATGTCTGCTATTCGCCTCATTCATATTATTTTAAGCTTTAGAACGAGCCCGTTGCAATCAGTGATTCACTTTGGCTATATATACCAGCCGGGGTGGTCAGCGATGCGGTCGCCGCGAAGTTGAGCGCGGACGTAGTTTGGTTGACAGGAGCAGCTGTGTGATAAACCGTGTCACCGTATGTGCTGACTACGTTATCATTTGAGGTACTGTCATCTAGCCCGTACAGTGCGGTAGTGTCGTTACCGGTCATCGCTGGGGTAGTTGTCGCCGCGCAGTTGGTAGCACCGCCGTCATCGTAGGGAGCGTCCTTTACTACGCCGCTTCCGCTGATGTTAGGCACGACACACATGCCGAATTCTGCAGTGCCCTTGGTGATAGCTGACGCTGTAAGTGGTGAGCCTGACAGGACACCTTCGCCGGGGATTTCACATGATACACCATTATCCCTCGTAAGACCGCCGCAGCTGCCGGCACCAATGGTGAGGTCCTTCATCCGGACGATCGCGCCGTTCGTAGCGTTGGTGGAGAGTTGGGTCCAAGCGCTGGCCGCATCTACTGCGGAGCTGTCGATAGCGGTCGTTGTGCCTACTGCGTGACCAATCGTCAGGTTTACTGGCGCTGTGGCGCTTGCGCAGGTTGATGCGGATATATCCGTGCTCGAGGTACAGAAGGTGATCTGCTCCATGACGCGTGCAGTGATATTGATGTCGGACACGGTGCTTAGTGCGACACCGCCCGCGTCAACAACATTCGTCGTACTACTACCATCACCACTGCTTGCAGCAGCCCATGTCGCAGCTTGACCAGATGTACCAAACGTGAATATACGTGCATAGAAGGTTCCGAGAGTGTTTGGGTTGTGCACAGTAGAGACCGTGAATGATGCGGCAGCGCCACTAGGGGTACCTGTGCATGCGCTGTCGTCGAGAATCAAGGTCCGATAACCGGGGGTATTGTTGGCACCGCTTGCCGTAAACGAACAGCTAGATTCCCCTGGTATTGTCGTACCAGTAACCGTGGGCGTGGCAGTCACGTCGAAGCTTGCAGGAAGTGTGCATGTATCCCCCGGTAGTGGGTCGTTGCTGCAGAAGTCAACGGCTATCCCATGAATGGCTGTGGCTGTCGTTGCTGGCGAAAATGTTACTAGGTAGCTGACAGAAGTTGCGTTCACTTTGGCACTACTCATTTTAATACTGCGCGTCGTTACCTGACCGTACGCGAACGCATGTGAATACAGCATCGGCACCAGCCCTGCTGACGCAAGCGCCAACGCTAGAGCAGCGTACGCACTTTTGGCTACCCTACGTAGTTTCGCTTTCATTACTATTACTCTCCTTTATGTTTGTATCTGTTTGGCGACTGTTTATTATTGGTTAGTCAGGTGAATAGTAACACGCTTATGTTGGGGCTTGCAAGGGTTTTCTTGGGTGACTTATACACAGGTAGCCACTTTGCCCGGCATTTCCATTATTAGGCATATTTTGCCAGGGCTTGTATCCCCCACGTCACGCCGCAGGATGACGGCATCCTTACCAAGGTGAAATCTTCATTTCCAGCAGCCACTGGCGAAGCGAAGCATATTGCATGCCGAACGTGGCGGTGCCCCAGACTTGCGCGACCTTTTCCGGGGGTGTCGGCGGCTCGAACAAGTGTACGTGCTTGTCGAACACTGCGGCTGGTACTTGGCGTTTGTACTCTTTGGAAAAGTCCGCCATTCGAACCACGCCTGCACGCGCCCTGGCAGTTTGTTCCGGCACACGCACCCATATTCCCACCGCTGGCAGGTTATGCGATAAAGCTATACTCGCTATGTCCTGCCGAAGCGCCCGCGAATGCAACATCGCGTCGTAGACGACAGATTTGCCACTACGCAATCCCACCACGACACGCCGCCGCATCTCGCCGCGCACCATCGCTACTTCGTCCGGCGTGAACTTCGGGTGGGTAAATAGTTCATAGCCGATCTTGTCGCCATAGATATGGTCGATGCTCAGCTGCTTCGCCAGGCTTTGCGCGAAGGTCGTCTTGCCCGACCCAGGAAGCCCAACCATGTAGAAAAGCACCGCCGGCATGACCGTTACGCGCCCATCCCGTCATTCCCAACTTGATTGGGAATCCAGCCAAATAAACCTCCAGCTGAAACATTTTCCCGGTCCCCATCTATGCAGGAAAGGCAAAACGAATATAGGCGTTTCAAGGTGTAAGCATATCGGCTTGGCGATAACATAGCGTTATGCTATTATACGGTTAAGACCTTCGGCACCGTGGTTTTTAAGCCACATCAGCGGGAGGCCTTTTTATTACCTGGATCTCTTGCTGGAAAAACTGAAAGGAAATCTTTACGATTCGTACGCTTGTTTTCTTTGATTTGAACACTGAAACGATCGCCATTTCTCGTCAAGCCAGAAAAGCGATGCAGAAGCGTGTTGAGATCCTCATTGGAAAAAATGGTTTCGGGTTGTTCTGTAGAATTACGGATCAGGTCGAGGGCTGCTAAGTAATACTTTAGGCGGCGCATTTGGTCCGCAGGATGTTTTTGTTTTAGGTGTTCCCAAAACGTATTAAGGAATATTTTATCCTTGGTGAAGTAGCGGGAGCGAACATATGCAACCCGTCGCGGAGTACACTTTTGTATAGTATGGTATTCGCGCCTCGCCGCGGCCATTACCTCAGCGTACGAGGTACCCGGAAGTACTCCATATTTTGACTTATACTCGACCAT
This sequence comes from uncultured Candidatus Saccharibacteria bacterium, assembly GCA_964527385.1. GTDB lineage: Bacteria > Patescibacteriota > Saccharimonadia > Saccharimonadales > UBA4665 > JANWHZ01. Next base: position 6,229 of record CAZGPZ010000039.1, read on the forward strand.
GTGGTCATTGTAACAGATAACTCTTCAGTGGATTTACCACGACACTTGTACAAATATCGCCATTACGTGCCCGCCCCGTCATTCCCAACCCGATTAGAAATCCAGATAAGTAACCATGGCAATATAAACGAAAAACGCGTCCAGCCAGGATTACGCCGTCTCAAGCCGGGTAATGTGATGCTCGTGGTCTGCCACTTTGTTGCTCAGATCAGTAACAGCTGCCTTGACAACTTTCATATCTTGTTTTAGCTCGGCAACGTCTTCTTTTAGATCCGCGATATCGTCTTTCATAGTCGGGAGGTCCGCCACGTATTCAAGAATCGCTTTATTCTGGTCGCGCATCTCCTCAAGCAGAATATTCGTGTAATTGTCGTCAGCCATGTATTCAGTTTAGCACTGCGCGGCAACCGCTGCCCGATTATTCATGTTGCGTTAAGGTGCTGGGGTTAGCGGCGATGCAACTGTCGTTCCGGGCCTGACCCGGAATCTAGTGCCGTAACGCAGCGCCGAAGGCGATTCCTCTTTTGGCTGGACTTCCGTTTTCACGGGATGACGAGGCCTCTAGTTGATGGAAATGCTGGACCCGTTCTCGTCGTATTCGCTGGCGTGGTAAGCCGGCGCGTCGGCGTTCGGGTTCTGACCGGGGTTCCATATACTGACCGTGACCAAGTCCTGGCTACTGCTGTTGGCGCCGAGCGTAACATCTATGCGCATGACAACCCCTATCGTCGTCGACATGACGCCATTGACATAGGTCACCAAGTTGCCGTGGAGCATGAGGCTGGCATGAGTATTGTCCGGGATGATGATCCAGTCAACCGTGGTGTTGTTGACGTCGAATTCGTCTTTGTTGTTCTTCACGATGTACTGGACTTCCGTCTTGGTGTTTGACGTCTGGGGACCACCAAAGGCGACGACCAGATCCGTAGGATTGTGCACCGCAGTATCTTCGGCGATAGGCAAAACGTCGCCGCTAGTTGGCAGCAGCTTGGCGTGCCCCGAGATAGCGCCAGCAGCGGAGACAACCAGCACGTCGGTCGCTGCTACACTGGTGTTGCCAGCGTTATCCTGGGCATAGGCTTCAATGTTGTAAGTACCACTGGCAAGGCTGGCGCCGAATGTTGTCCGCCAGGTGGCAGAGGCAGCGTCGTATGCCATAGCCTGTGGCGCTCCCCCGTTGACCGTGTAATACACGCTCGCGACACCCGACAAATTATCGGTTGCGCTGACGCCCATGGTCGTATCGCTGCCCTGCTGTACTGGGTTGGCCGTCCAGGTTAGGCTACCAAGCGTTGGGGCAGTCGCGTCGATGTTGACTTGGGTTAGGACGCTGCTGGTGTTGCCGGCGTTGTCAACCGCCGTACCGGATAGGGTGTACATGCCATCAGTGGATTCTGTTTGGGGATTGGCGCACAGGGTGATGCCGCTCAAACCGTCGCTGCAGGCATAGCTGACCGTGGTGGGGCTATTGAACCAGCCGTTGGCGTTGGGTTGCTGGCTCAGTGCGGCCGTAATGATCGGCGCGGTTTTGTCCACGTTGATGCTAGCGGTAACTGTGGCTGAGTTCCCGGCGTTATCCGTGGCAGTGCCGATGACCGTTTGGCCGGTTCCTTCCGTGGAGACGGCTACCGGACTTGGGCATGTGGCGACACCAGACAGGGCATCGCTACAGGTAAATGTTACTGTTACGTCGCTATTGTCCCAACCGGTGCCATTCGGCGTAGGCGAGACGGTGTAGTCAATGGTTGGAGCTGTCTTGTCCAATTTCACTTCCAGGCTGCCGGTGGCACAGTTGCCTGTCGGGTCGCAGCTTTGGTCGCTAGTATAGGTGATATCCCCTTCGGTGCTGACGGGAGTTGGCGCTGGTTGCGTGGGCGCGCCACTGCTTGGGTCTGGGTCGGTCGATGCCCAGTCGATAGAAGTGTCCTGGTTATGCCAGCCATCTGAAGCCGTTCCTTCTGCAACGCCCGTTACATTTGGAGCCGTGCGGTCAACGACAACATCCACGCTATTGCTCGGTGCGCTTTCGCCACTGCTGTTCACAGCAGTCACGTAGTATGTGTCCGTGCCTTCGGGAGCAGTGCTATCCGTGTAGGTCGTATCTACCGTAGAATCTATCTTCGTGCCGTTACGGTAGACGTTGTAGGAGCTAGCACCGGACGAAGCAGACCACGAGAGGATGGGGGTTTGAACTGGTGAGGGGGCAGTGAGGCTGGTGGGAGCAACTGATACGGACGAAGGTAAGAAGGTGCCGATCTTATTGGCATAAAATTCGGTTAACCATAATGCACCATTTGAGCCTGTCACGATTCCCATAGGACCAGAAGGGGCGTCGAGATATGCTGTCGTCGTTGGCGCAGCAAAATCAGATATGCGCCCATCTGTCGTAATATTACCGACCTTGTTCGATCCATTCTCGGTGAACCATATTGTTCCGTCAGAACCCTGAGCAATACCCTCGGTTGCCGAGCCAGGAGTAGGTATACTATATTCACTCACGATACCATCTGTGGTTATCCTCCCAATTTTATTGCCAACCTCCTCAGTGAACCAGAGCGCACCATCTGGGCCAGCAATTATACCCTCCGGGCGCGAATTAGGCGTGGGCACAGCATAAGTTGAGATTACCCCCATCGGGGAGATACGACCTATCCTATTTCCAGAAGACTCAGTGAACCAGAGCGCACCATCTGGGCCTTTTGTGATTGCATATGGAAGTGAGTTTGCCTGTGGAACTATATACTGTGTAATTGTTCCTGACGTCGTTAATCTGGCAACCTTGTTAAGGCTTTGCTCAGTGAACCAGAGCGCACCATCTGGGCCAGCAACGACACTCTGCAACGAACTGCTCGCATCTGGAATGTCATATTCACTTATCGTGCCAGATGTATCTATACGACCAATTTTCTTCGCACCATATTCAACAAACCAGACTGCACCATCTGGACCAGATGTTATGCCCTCTGGATATGCATTTGCCGTCGGCAATTGAAACTTACTAAGACTACCGTCTATAGCAATCCTACCTATCGCGTTGTCACCAAGCTCCGTAAACCATAAATCACCATCGCTTCCTGCGGTTATCCCATTGGGATACGCATTATTCGGACCGAAGGGCCCGACTACTGATATCGTTAACGAATACTCTGTAATAATAGGGGAGGCATAGGCTACGGAGGAAAGCGCTAAGGACGGCATTATTCCTAGAACTACGGATGCTAGCATGAGCCCTGCTATACGAAGTCTAGTCAACATTTCCTCTCCTCGCCTTTTATGGTTTCTAGGGGGCAATATAGCCCGACAACTATGGCTGTGTCAACGAATGAACATGAATTTTACATTAATTTTGCGTTCAGGCGTGGGAATATAGAAAAGTTATTGCGGCAGAAGACAAATGCGATTGACTGGATCCCCGGTCAAGCCGGGGATGACGGACATCATGACGATCTTTTAGAAAGTCGAAGTGACGACAATTGACTGATTGAAAACGTATGTGCCAGCCGGGGTCGTATTCTTGATATTAAATACGTAAGAGATATCATAACAAGTAACACCAGAGCTTTTGGCTGAGCTGGCAATAA
>CAZGPZ010000040.1:0-9679 GCA_964527385.1 uncultured Candidatus Saccharibacteria bacterium
TCCTGGCATTCGGGGGTTCGAATCCCTCATCCCCAGCCACGAAAGAGCCGGACATTACGTCCGGTTTTTTCGTGGCTCTGTGACTGGATTCGAACGGACAGTCCGGTGGACTGTCCCGGTCTTTTGCCAACTGGCTTGGCAAAAGCGAATCCCTCATCCCAGAACTCGAACGGGAACATTCAGTGAATGTTCCCCGCCCTTGGCTTTTCAGCTGCGCTGAAAAGTTGCCGTAGCAAATCTTTACTTTTCGATTTGCAGGGCAAGGTCGAATCCCTCATCCCCAGCCAAGCATAAGCGTTATCGAGTAGAGATCTTGCATCTCTACTTTTTCATTGCCGTTTGGCCTAAACTAGTGCTATGAATGCAATATTTTTCGATCTAGGTGGCGTAATATTTTCTGACCTGTTTTCAGGAGGAGAAATTGGGTTTGCTAAGACGCTTGGCATTGATCCTGACGAGCTCGTTAAAACATACCTCTCGACTGACACTCCAGCATACGCTAAGGGTCACGAAACTGATGAATCACGATGGCAAGCATTGGCGGATAAACTAGGCGTACAAGGCAAGTCCCTAGACTTTTGGCTTAACGAATACAGGAATACCTATCAGCTATATCCAGAAATGAAACCGTACTTATCCCAGCTTGCCCAACGAAAAGATCTGAAAATCGGTGCCCTATCCGACCAGCCTCATGTTGCAATAGATCACCTTACTAGCACCTATCCTGAAGTTTTCCAATTATTTAATCCGGGTCTTATTGTAATTTCAGCCAGGATTGGTTTGTCTAAAAAAGATGAAGACCTGGCAATATATAAGCTGGCAATCCAGAAGTCTGGTCTTGGGCCTGGTCAAACGCTTTTTGTCGACAACTCGCATCACAATGTCGAAAACGCGTCAAAAGCTGGCATGAAAGCATTCTATTTCGATATAACAAATGTCCCGTTAGCTGAAATTATTACCAAGCTCGATGTCTTTATCTCGAACTGGGTGGTGTAGTAAAAGTTCGAGGTTCGTCCACTAGCTCCAGCCAAGCATAAGCATTATAAGGTCTCTAGGGAGACTTTTGTGTTTTGTTATTATGAGCTGTATGCTTAAGGCCACTAATATGTACGCTCTTCCTGTAGTAAAGGGCAAAGTGACGATGGTAGTTGATGCGACTAGCTCAGGTTCTCACGAAGGTTCCTACAAAGGGTCGGTGGACTTTATGGTTCCGTTGGGCACGATTGTGCGTGCGGCTGCAAATGGGACCGTGACACGGGTACGGGATAATAGCGATAAACATGGCGATACACCAGACTTTGGTAACGACGCAAACTACGTGACCATTGAACACGCCAACAACGAATTATCCGAGTATTTACACCTTGCGAAAGGCTCAGCGTTAGTCAAGTCAGGAGATATAGTGAAATGCGGGCAGGCCATCGCTAGGACGGGCTTATCAGGATGGCTATTTGCGCCACATCTGCATTTCATGGTTTATAGGAAAGATGAAGACTTCCAATGTCTCGAGGTAACGTTCCGCTAAAGTTGCGAAATCCGTCCGCTAGCACCAGCCATCAGAAATACTTTTGAACCTCCACGAACTAGCAAGAAATAACACCTATAGAGGAACGTCCTCTTCTCCATCTCACTACTGAGTGTTTTCGTTTGTTACTATTAATCTATGCATGACGAGGCATATCTCATACCAACCTTTGAAATTGTTAACTTATTACGATCACATAATATCGAGCCAGTCGTGTATGGCTCTGTAGGTACATCGTTGTATCTGGGACTATTTAAGGCATTTAATGATATTGATCTCCTTCTAGATGACCAGTGGTTGGATGAGCGCTGGCTTGAGCTACAAACACTTTTATACGACGACGGCTTCAGGCTCACTGATGAGCGGGAACACGAGTTTGAAGACAGCCGCGGACGATCACCTAGCTTTGCTAAAAAGGGCATCCTTCTACGCGATCAGATATTGCATTCGTTTGATGAGCTGGTTTCAATGCAAACTCGCAGTGGGAATCTGACGACGTTGTCACCAGAAGGTTTTTTGCGCGCATATGCATTTAGCGTGAAAGATGGATACCGTAAAGCTAAACGTGGCAAAAAAGATGAACATATTATAGCCCTCTTGCAAGACTACATTGAAAACAATGAGAACCTTGTGGGTAAAGCCGCCTAATCGACGCCTCATTCTTATTCGGACTCATGATTGCGAAGCTTGCTCATCGGTCCTAACTACGCATAAGAGATCATTTTGGTCTCTTTTGTTATTATCAATCTATGACGCTTTTTGATGTAGTCCAAACTATTTCTCCCGACATTGAAAAACACAGGTCAATACATGCTATGTGGTTAGAAGGTTCATGGGCCACCGGCAAGAACAATGAACACTCTGATTTAGATGTTTGGCTTGACGTCTCAGATGGGACATTCGATGAAGGCATCGAGGCATTTAGAAATGCACTCGCTAATAGATGGACGGTTGATTGGGAGACGTCGCGTGGCGTTTATTCCGATAGTCCTAAACTACAGAAACATACTTTTCATCTTAAAGGGTTTCCAGAAGAACAACAGATCGAATTAGACCTGCAAGAGCATAGCCGCCAGTTTAGGTTTAAGAAAAATGAACATGTTATTCGAATCCTATTCGATAAAAACAATACCATTCAATGGGATGCTTAATGTTTCGGCGTCATTAGAAAGTTGCGAAGTACGTCCGCTAGCCCCAGCCAAGCACAAGCGTTATGACCTCTGTTATTCAGAGGTTGCTTTTGTTATAATATATCGAATGGGCTTAGTAATTTTAGTTGTTGCGACTTTCGCCGGCGCTGCAATGATTCGTCTGACGGGTCTAGGTTTTGCTTTGGTTGCATCGCCCTTCTTTGCCATAGTACTAGGTCCACTACAGGGAGTACTGCTGATTAACTCTCTAACACCATTCACTAACATTATTGTATTAACAAGAACTAGGGCGGATGTTGATTTGCGACACGCAATTAAACTGGCTATCCCGGCAGTTTGTGCTATTCCAGTAGGAGCTTTAACCTTACGGGTCGTGCCCGCTCCCCTACTCTTCATTATCCTTGGTGTGTTGGTGATTGTGGCTATGGCGGTGGTGATGTACGCCAAGGAAATTCGCTTATTCGGCGGTCGACTTGGAGCCCTAGAAGCAGGCGCAACATCTGGCCTTATGAACTCGGTAGCAGGATTAGGCGGGCCAGCTTTGACGCTTTATGCGATGGCTACCAAGTGGCCGATGCGACAGTTTGTGCCTACGGTCCAAGTCTACTACTTGATTATTAACGTCGTGTTTATATTAATAAATGGCTTGCCGGCACTGAATGTAGCAAAGATCTTGCTACTTGGGGGAGCGATCGTATTGGGTATCCTCGTGGGCGATATAGTTACTAAACGTGTGTCGGACGAACAAGCGCGCAAAGTGATGTTGAGTTTAGCGCTCCTTGGCGCGATAACGGTAATAGCTAAAGGAATCATGACATTATAAGCTCGTTATGTTGGCGCGTCGTACCTGCTAAAAGTTCCGAAGTCCTCCCACTAGCCCTAGCCACGAAATTCGACTCATCTTTTGGTAGGTTGTTTTCATCGTTGATATTGGGGCTCGGGCTCTCAAGTAAGCATTCGGTGCGCGAACTGCCACTGGCTGCCAGCATGGCAACCTTCCCCTGAAAACTTGTTTTCAAAGACGAAGCCGCCGGCTCGCCGAAGATGAGTCTGCATCTTCACCCCTCATGCTATTATGAAAATATGGCTGTTGACGAGTTTGAGAGTGACCTGCAGGATGCTCAAAAGCAAGGCTATAACATAGGTGTGTGTGTCCGCATTACAAATGATAAAGGCGAGATTTTGCTAATAAAGCGCACAACTAATGATTTCTATGGTGACGTGTGGGAGTTGCCGGGTGGGTCCGTAGATACAGGCGAAGATGTACGGCTGGCCGCCGCACGTGAAGTGCATGAAGAGACGGGGCTTTCCGTCGACCCCAAGGAGTTACAATACCTGGCTTATTTTGAGTTTTACAATATCGAGACCGACAAACACAAGCGTAAGTTTGCTTTTGCAGCATCAGTCACTGGAGAGGTTGCAATCAGCAATGAGCACTCGGCTTACCAATGGCGATCAATACCAGAAATCCATAAGCTCAAGCTAGCTTCGCAAGGCGCTCCATATGAGTTGTGGGACCAACATCGCAGCGTTATCGACTATTCGGGCAAGCCCACTAACTGAATTTCGTAATTTGACAAGAAAGATATGTTAATCCCAGTAGTTGCGAGGCTTGCCTGCCCGCTGCAGCAAAGCACGAACATATGAAAGATTTCTTCGAAAATCTTTTGTTTGTTATTATCACACTATGAAGCCACTTTGGAAGCAGCGTAACTACATGCTCATGTGGGCGGGACAAGGCCTGTCGTGGACGGGCACGGAAATATCAGGCATTGCCATGCCGTTAGTGATTCTATCGCTTACTGGATCGGCTGCGCTTGCAGGATCGGTCATCGCAATGCGAGGTATAACATATGTGCTTTTGGCCGTACCGGCGGGTTACATCCTCGACAAATTGAATAGGCGAAATATTATGCTTGCAGGCAATGCTGGCAGCGGAATCGCAATGCTGGCTGTTGCCGTCGGTTTATATCTTCATTACCTCACGATCATTGAGCTATTTGTGTTAATGGGCATAGAGGGCGGATGTTTCGTGTTTGCAAATATCGGCAGGTTTTCGTCGCGTAGGTTTCTTGTGTCCAATGAGCAACTGCCTCAAGCGGTCGCACAAGACAGTATGATCGAACATTTCGCCATGCTTGTGGGTCCTTCGTTCGGAGGTTTCCTATACCAGACAGTAGGCGCCGTCTTCTCGTTTGCGGCTGATTCCCTATCATACTTTTTGAATGTCACAGCACTCCTGTTTATAAATGTGCCCCTGTCTTCCCCAGATTCATTACGGCAGACGAATATACGCCAAGGACTCAAGGAAGCTGGTGCTTGGTTTTGGCACAACCAGCTGTACAAGCATTATATTGCCCTTTCGTGGCTTAGAACGTTCGCGACGTCGGCGCTTTCGTTTTTGGTAATTGTACTTGCAAGAAGTTTGCATGCTTCTGCTAGCACAATAGGCGTTATTTTAGCTATTAGCGCTGTCGCGGGCATTCTCGGGTCGGTATTCTTTGATAGAGTTGCGCGTCATCACGATAAATATACAGTACTTGTTGTTACGAACATTCTGTGTGCAATAGGTTTTATGCTCTATTTATTTGCTACATCTGTCGTGGCGCTAACAGTGGTGACTGCATTGCTGTTCGCCATTCTTCCGAGCTTCTATATCCTTTGTGGCAATATTGTGGGGGAAATTCCTCGTCATATCCAAGGAAGAGTAGCCAGCATTACAAGGTCGGGAGACTTTCTTTCGTATTCGGCCGGGCTTTCTCTAGTGGGTTTTTCATTACAGTTTCTCGGCAATCAATGGACGGTTGCTCTATTAACCTTCGTACTGGGAGTGTTTAGTCTTGCCACTGTAGCGAACGGTACGATATTTAGACCAGCACTGAATAATCAATAAATCGTTAGACTGGAAGTCCGAAGCTCGCTTACTAGTTCCGGGCGGGGAGATGTATTCTCGAACCCCTCATTTCCAACCGCACTTAAGCGGCTTGACGTATCATGCGCTGCAAAGCTTCCAAACTCGACATAGTGGGATATGCGGCTCTTGCATGCTCAATAATTTCTGTCGAACTCACACTGACGTCCGCTATCATTGCCCGTCCTGCAGCAACGTCCCGTAAGTACAGGTCTATACCGGCTACGGAAGCTTTCATAATAGACGTCCGAAGATCATCGGTGTTCGGCTCGATGACCGGTTCGCCCTCGTCTGTATAGTCTGTGACCTTCGTGGGAAATGGATAGCGTCCTTCGAACACTACAGGATCAAAAGTGCTCTCTATCACACTGAGATGAAAGCCATCGGTTGGCAAATACGCGTGGGCTGAAGCAGCGCCAGGTATGCTATATGTGCCGAGCATCAGATAGTTGGCGTGAACCGGCGTACTGTATGGCAAGTAGTGCCTGAATCGAGTCGTCATCGTCCCATTGTTTCCTGAGTCCACCGCAATAACTTCCGGAGGGAGAGTGGGCTCTACATCACGTGAATCGGCCATACCCGACAGTGACCGGGCTATGTACTTAGCGACGCGTTCATCGTCTTCCAACGTATTCCTGTTGATATAGAGCGGCACTAAGTTGTCAGCCGAAATACGCGGTGCGTATCCGTGATCGATAAGAAATTGTGTGAATGTGTACGCCAGATTTCCATCCCTCATAAAAAAGACGGCCTTTGTTCCCTCAGGAGCATCGCCAAGTTGCGTGGCAATATTCTGAGCCCAGTTCATAGCTATTGGCGCTAACATGTATCTAGAGGTAAGGAGCCTTTCCGAAAGCGCACCCAAAATCAGCCCTTCAGTTGCTGTGCCCGAATTGATACGACCTTGCCAGTAGTCAGCATGGTCATCGTATGCCGCCATGACGGCTGCCCTTTCGTCCGAAGCCAGCGCATCGAACAGGCGACCGCTATTATATCGCGTGTCAAGTGCCGGCACGATTTGTTCGATATCCGTAGAAATAGCGCCAATATTTTGGTCTTCAAACATGTTGGTATACTATCACTCGAAGCTTAGGAGAGACAACTGGCATCTGCAACTATAAGTACGCAAGGATAGATTCTCTTTTGCGTGCTGTGTCAGATCGGATATGATTCCAAGGCCAAGCTCGAGTCCATCACCCCCCTGCCACGAAAAGTGCGTTTGTTTACTGGAGGGCAAATGAATGCTTCTCGTAAAACATGATCTTAATTATGCGGTCAACGTAATATCAGGCGGCCGAATAGTATCCCATACGATCATGGCTTCCCAGCCCGTGTAGCCTAGGAGTGCCGCGCAGAAAATCAAAATTGGACTATGTACGATGAACATTGGCACGACGGTGATAGCTGCAAGATAAAACAGGATGGGAAATGCAACGTATGTATGCCAGAGCTGGAAAAGCGAAGTAGCCTGTTGTCTTGTATGCCCGCTTCTCGCCTGCATGATAACCACGATAGCAAAGCCCAGGGCTATGACAGCTATATTCCACCAAATGCTTGTATACCAGGCGGATGTGGCGTGCATGCCCTGTGCAACAACTATGCTCGAAGCAACGCCGAGCGGCAGAAATAAGTCTCCATAGACCTGTGTTTTCCAATGCTGGCGTTTTCCCTTCCCGAATGGCTTGCCGATGCCGAGCGGCTCAAAATAGGCAATGACCATGAGCGCAAACCAATCAATCGCAAAGGCGAAAAGCAGCAGCTGCCACCAATTCCAGTCAAACATCGGAAGGAAGCTGTGCAGTTCGCTGGAGAGTTGCATGCCCTTAAGTATACCGTACCGCGCCAAAGCCGAAATGGCTGCCACGGGCACCATATCGCATCATCCTAGAACATATAAGAGCCGCCTAACTGTATACTTGGGTTATGAGCGGGCGGATTGGTATATATCCTGGAACTTTCGATCCAATTCACCCGGGTCATGTTCAGTTTGCCAGGGAGGCTATGCGTGCCTGCGCCCTCGATAAGATAGTTTTTATGCCAGAACCAAACCCGCGCAACAAGCAGGGCGTCACAAAGTTGCTCCATCGTTCGGCGTTAATCGCGCTTGCGACGTCCTCCGATCCTGGACTTGAAATCCTTGAACTAAAATCAGAGCGTTTTACAATCCGGGGAACGCTTCCTAAACTGTGTGATGTTTTTGGCGGTGCGCATCTTACCTTCTTGATTGGCACGGACGTGGCGAAATCATTGGGTGCGTGGGATGGGATTGTAACACTCCTAGCGCGCGTGTCGTTTGCGGTTGGGGTTAGGGAGGGTGATGATTTACGTGAGACCGCGGCCTTGATGGAAAGCCTTAGTCAGGAATGCCGCACTCCCGTAGATTTTACGTTAGTATCTACCAATAACGCCGGCATGTCCTCCTCGAAGTTCCGCAATGACCCAGAAGGTTTATCACGGCTGGATCCCGCCGTGGCGCAATACATTAGGGAACAACATCTGTACACGGATTCCCAAGATTTCGTGCTCCGGCAAGGATTAGCCGGGCGGCATAGTTCCGATGCAACTGGCGTACTCCCTCTCTAGCTCGAGGTTTTGCGTTTGAACAGGAAGCTGGCGAGCGGGATCGCGACTGCCAGGATGCCGAGGCACCAGACGACCGCCAGGACGCCGTGATTGCCCATCGGCGTGCCGAGAATCAACGCGCGGATGGCCTCGATGACGTGGGTGATCGGCTGGTTTTCGGCAAATGCGCGGAGTACGGGGCTCATGCTGCTGCCCGGCACGAACGCCGTGCTGGCAAACGTCAGCGGGAAAACGATCACGAACGTTAGCCATTGCACGCCTTCGACGCTTTTGGCGAGCACACCAACGATAGCCGACAGCCACGAAAACGCCAATGTAAATAGTAGGACTAATCCCGCAATTGCCAGCCAGTTGAGCGCGCTGGCGTGCGGACGGAAGCCTATAAGCAACCCTGTCACGATCATAACCAGCGTCGATAGTGTGTTGCGGAACAAATCAGAAATGGTGTGTCCATTCAGCACCGCCAGATTGGACATGGGCAGCGAACGGAAGCGGTCGACAATGCCCTTTTGCATATCATTGCATATTGCGATGGCAGTGGTAGTCGAGCCAAATGATACCGCTTGGATGATGATGCCTGCCATCAAGAAATTGAGGTAGCTGACGCCCTTTGGAAGTGCCAAGCCAATCGCCCCGCCGAAGACTGCCGAGAAAAGCAGCAGGAACATAATCGGCTGGAAAAACGTGCCGAGCAGCTGGTCACGGTTGCGAACAATGTGCGTGCTGCTGCGTTTGATCATCAGCAGCGAGTCGATGACCGCCTGCACGGGCTTGGAATGCTTTTCGAATACGAGTTCTGCCATTACTTCTTCCCTTTCCCTTCGGCTGCTTCTTCGGTTGGCTTGGTTTTGCCGGTTAGCGACAGGAATACGTCGTCCAGTGTCGGCTTATGAACCGCCATGGACTGCACGGCGATATGCTTGCGGTCCAAGAGGTCCAACGTCTCACGAATATCGGTGTTGGTGTCTTGGATCTGGATCGTCGCTGTTAACTCGCTTTCATCAGAATCGGCAACTTTGGCGCCGAGCGCACCCACGGCTTTGGCGAGTGTATTCTTATCTTCAAACGTCAGCTCCAGGCGGTCATTGCCGACCTTGCCCTTCAGCTCGCTGGCGGTGCCCTTGGCGATCACCCGGCCGTCGTCGATCACCACAATCTGGTCGGCCAGTTGGTCGGCTTCTTCCAGATACTGCGTCGTCAGCAGGATGGTGGTGCCTTTTTCCATCAATTTCTGAATAATGTCCCACATCGCGAGGCGCGAGCGCGGGTCCAGCCCAGTGGTTGGTTCGTCCAGGAAAATGACTGGCGGCACGGCGATCAAACTCACCGCCAGGTCCAAGCGCCGGCGCATGCCACCGGAATACGTCTTGGCAGGCCGGTCAGCCGCTTCTACTAGGTCAAAATCTTCGAGCAGTTCCTGGGCGCGGGCTTTAGCGCTCGCAGCGGTCAGGCGGTACAGGCGGCCCATCATGACCAAGTTTTCACGGCCAGTTAATAGTTCATCGACCG
>CAZGPZ010000041.1:0-9387 GCA_964527385.1 uncultured Candidatus Saccharibacteria bacterium
CTGATCAGGCATTTATGAGTAGTGTCTTGCCGATACCAGCGAGGGTATCGCGGAAACTTGCGATATCGGCGCCTCTGGCTAAGGCATGTTCTGCGGCGAAGCGGGATACTTGCGCGGCAAACACCGTTGCCGCGCCAACCACCTCCTCGATAACTGGCGGCACGTAAACATCCGGCAAGCGGACAGGAACTTGCGTGTAGTACGGGCGTGTCGGCTCCCATAGTCCATTATTGGTGGAAGCTTGCCTGACTGTAACCTTAACGGGATACGCCATGACGGCAAGCCCATAGCCATCACGATTGCCTTGGCGCGTGGCTGCTGTGTGGACGACACGCCCCCACCAGCTGATCAGGCCGCGGTTGAGACGTGCATCCAACTCTGCAGGCTCGACATCATAAACCGGCACGCCCGGTTCAGGGTGCACATATGCTATAGCGTGCACCGCTGGCGCTTGCCTATCGAACGAAAATGCTGCTACAGCCATAGTAATTGGTGTAGATTATACAATAATTTTAATGTCAGCACAAAGGGATTTTACGCCTCTTGCAGCAATGGTGATAACCCACGAGTCTCGAGCAAAGCCCTGACATCCGCCTGGGCCGCTAGGGGATCTGTGTAACCGGCATCAGCGAGCACCGGACCGAACCCATCCAGTTCGCTTTGCAAGTCCAGGCTTTGTGGGTCCATCCTGCTGATCAACCAGGCAATCCGGGTCGCAGTGCGTGCCTTTGGGCCACCGGTATCAGCGGCAGCATCTTCTTCGCGTTGGAGTTCTTCAAGCAGTTGCAAATGCAACCGTTCAGCATTACCAGGCTGACGATTAGAGTAATCTGGAAATCTGGAACCGGCTGTGTCGCCTAATACACGTGCCATAGTAAAACCTCTGTTTAGATTAGATTTAATATGGCTTCAATTAACTACCTGCTGGTTAGCGCCGTCAAGCCCGTTTTTCCCAGGCTCACTAGACCAAAAGGCATTACTGCTGCGCACGGACAATGTGCCGGGCGAATGCCGCAAGCGGCCGAAGGAGCAAGGGCTCACGGCGAAGCCAACGAGTATCTTCTAGGGCAAGATTTTGAGAGTAAATCCTCGCCAAGTTTGTAGCGTGCGACTGTAGCGTATGTTCACTCAGCCATGCCATCATGCTTTCCCGCAAGGCAAGTTGGCGGCCTATTTCGTCAGTTGCAGCCGAGATGTGTCGCTTGGCGGCTGCAAATTGATCATCCTCTTTGCCAGGTTCCAATTGTGGATTGATAGCAACATCAACGCCGCTCTGCAATTTACCGATAACATCCCGTCCCTTTGCGGTGCCATCACCATATGCTTGGTCATACGATTCTACAAATGCAGCAGCGTTATTCAACGTTTGCGCAGTTATACGGGCATTGACACTTTCCCTAGTTTGTAGGCCGATTTGCCAGAGCTGGGCAGCTGCTTCCCCTTCAAGTTCGTCTGCAAACCGCTGTATGAGTTGATGCCCTTGTTCGTAGTCTTCCACGTGACGGGTAATTGTCTCCGATGGCAAACCAAAGGCCAGCATGCCGATTACCCTTCCGCCAACTTGGGCCGCCGTGGTACGTAAGCGGTTTGGTTCTGGCAAATGCACGCCTGCAACTTCCAGGGTAGTCCCACGCGTGTCTCCTTGCCGGACGGTCTGCGCCGCATCGAAAACCATTTCTGCGGCTTTGTCAGCGAGCTTGACACCTTTTTTTGGATCGTACCTGTCAAGCATGGCGTTGCGTACGGCAATCAACCGCTCATGCATAAGTGGTGTAAGGTACTGATTGTCTGCTGCATGATTTAACGCACGATTATATGCCCTCCAGATCCAGTCCGGCGCAGCATAAGCCTCCTGCACTTTCATGTCCCTAGCAACCGTGGCCATGAATGCCGCATCGACGGGCTCCGCAGACCAGTCACGGGAAGCCAATGCCTCACCCTCAGCCGCGTCCGGAGTAACATTAGCAGTTGCCGGTTGTGAATCGTCAAGTATGGCTGGCACGCGCCACTCTACGGACGTAGTCTTGGTACCATCGGAAGTTATCGTTGCAGGAACTCGTATCCAGTCATCGCCAAGGTTGTCATGCCCTGTATCTTCGTCAGGAACATCGCCACCAACCACCGCGTCCAATGGTTGTGTCGCCTTACCCAATGGCCGTGTTACCTTGGGCGACCTAGAAGCTGGAAAAGATCCATTCTCGGCAACATCACCACCCACTTCTACTATCTGTTCAGGTGCTTGTTCAGCCGCTGCTCCACTGCCAGCACCAAGCGTACTGTAGTATTCTTCTGGATATAGGCCCCCGCGAGGACGACGGTTATCGGCCCTAAACACATCACCCATTTCGTCAAATTCTGCCATATCGCTCCTTTTTAGTAATCACCAATTATTTACAAATATCATACTGTTTTGTGACAACTTGTCAATCTTAGAGTAGGCCGCGTTTATGCTCGGAAAAGTTTATTGATCGCTGCGTCGGCTAGCCTCTGTAATGGCGACGTCTGGGGACTAAGCATGCCGTGCTGCTCCAAGTAGAGCTGTTTTGCTTGTTCGCCAGCGAGATTTGCAGCAGCTTTTATATCATCATTCGTGATGGATGGATCGTGTCTGCCACGCCCCACGGCAGAGTCATGGCCCTGGCTGTACCCGCGCTGCTTCGCGCGGTTCGAGCCAACTTCAATTTCGTCCAGCAAGCGCGCCCGGGACAAGATAGCCCTTCCCGCTGTTTGCCCGATGCCTTGTAGCCTGCGAGGCAGCGGGGATACCATTTCAACGAACATTTGCTCGTCCCCACTGGGCTTGCCATCTGGATCGCGATGCACCCTGTATGTCTCAACTGGCTCTTCGGCTGCTGCCATGACGCTGCGCAACAGAATGCCGTTTAGTCCTTGGAACATGGGATAATCACGCCCGTTCAACTCCGCAGGCTTGACTCCTCTGAGCAAGAGCATCCACTGGTTATCATGCGCCATCACCCCTGGTTTGCCCGGGAAACGCGGCGGTTGCAAATCGGCGTCGAGTAGTTCTGCCGTCACTGGTCCGCCAATATCCCTCTTGCCTCCTGCGCGCCTATAGGCAGCCGCATAATCGCGCCTGAAGCTGTCGACCGCATAGGCATGCAGGATAGCTGCGCCGGCCGGGTTATTCCCAACCTGGCTCATAACCTCGTTATATGCTGCGTTCCCTGCCGCGTCGGCGTCCGCTACAGCGGCAGCCTGGGGGCTGGCAGCTCGTTTGGCACGCGCAACCGCCGCATCCCTCGCTTGGACCAGCGCGGCGTACTGCTGGTTGTACGTGGACACAAGCTGGTCATAGTCGCTAGCGCTTAGTAGGCGCATTTGCTCGTCAGCAAAGGATCGCTCTAACCCGGCTATCCGGGTGTTCCACTGCCCTGTCGAATAGTCGAGCGCATCGATAAGTTCTGGCGGCATTTGCGCGTCGTCCGGCGTAACAGGTGCCAAAATATCTGGCGTCATTGTGTATGGAAGTGTGGCCACGTTTTTGTCCCTAAAATGTAGGTTTCATTGTGCCATACTTATAGCTTAGTGTCAAATACTGTCCTGTTCTGTTCAGTGTTAGAATAGCAGTGATGAAAGTCTTGGGAATTGAGTCGAGCTGCGACGAGACGGCGGCGGCAGTAGTCGAGGATGGACAGCGATTGTTAAGCAATGTTGTCGCTTCGAGCGCCGACCTGCACGTGCAGTATGGCGGCGTCGTGCCGGAGATCGCCGCGCGCAGCCATATTGAGGTGGTTATCCCTGTTATCAAGCAAGCTTTGGCTGACGCGCAATGTACCTGGGACGACATCGACGCGATCGCCGTCACCTACGGTCCCGGGCTCGGCGGCAGCCTGCTGATCGGCGTCATGGCCGCGCGTTCGTTGGCAATTGCCTATAACAAACCACTCTACGGCGTGAACCATGTCGAAGGGCACGCCTATGCAAACTTTTTAACCGGCACTTCCCTGCCCGGCTATACGCTGCATGGCGTGCAACCAGCATTTCCGATATTAGCCCTTCTCGTATCCGGCAAACACAGCGACCTGGTACTGTTCAGGGACCACTTCGACCACACGCTGCTCGGCTCGACCCAAGATGATGCTATTGGCGAAGCATTCGACAAGGTAGCTAAGATGCTCGGCCTGCCCTACCCCGGCGGTCCCAGCGTCGGCAAACTGGCGCTCAAGGGCGACCCGCACCGATATGACTTGCCAAAGGCACACATGGGCAAATATGATTTCAGCTTCTCTGGGCTCAAAACAGCCGTCCTGAGGCTAGCACAGGCGGAAATTGGGGAAGATTTCACCTTCCCATCCAAAAGCCTGCCAGAGCGGCTGAATGAGCGCCAGAAAGCCGACATTGCTGCCAGCTTCCAGCACACTGCCATAGAAACCATCGTAGATAAAACGGTCACGGCGTATGAAGAGTTTACGCCTGCCTCGGTGATCATCGGCGGCGGTGTCGCAGCCAGCCCAGAACTTCGGCGGCAGCTCGCCGAGCGGCTACCCTACCCTATTGAGTACCCGGATATGAAGCTTTGTACCGATAACGGCGCGATGGTTGCCACGCTCGGCTGTTTCATGAAAATGCACGGCCAACCGGTTGCCGACCCGTATACCCTCGACATCAACCCTTCGCTGTCGCTGTAGCATGCGCGCTTATTTAGAAACATGATGACTTCACTGCTGTATCGGCACTGTGGAGCAACCCTGGCGTTGCTGTTGTGCAACTTAACAAGCTTTCTAAGGCGAGGACTGTCTGACGAAAGAACTGTGACGCGTATGCGAGCAGTTCTTGAGGAGTTCCGCAGCGCTTGTGGGTTGCACAACTGCACCCAAGGGTGTGGAACCGTGCCTTGATTTTTTTGCTTCTTTTGCATCAAGGCAAAAGAAGACAGCTGTACGCTGTGACGCAAATAAGAATAAAGCCTGTTTGGTTATTTATTAGGTCTGATTGAAGGAATTACTAAGCAGGTGGGTTGCAAAGCACAAGCGTTTTGTGCTATAATCACCTTCGAAAACAAAAACGTTCGGACGAAAAACAAACGCTGGGATTGGTCATTGGAACGAATGCTTCGAGAGGGAAGTATTGGTTTTGGTGACTTGTTTTCATGTGAAAACAAAATATCTTCTACCCCTGTTGTCAATCTGATGCAAAAAGTGGTATGATGCAGCTATGCGTAGCCAGACCAAGGCATCTATAGCAGGGACACGCTGGGCATCGCCCGCGCTTGCGTCACGCGACCGCGTCGCCTGCGGCGACTATTATTTCTCTTTCTAAAAAGCCTGCTTAAACTAAACAAGGATTTACGATCATGAACTTGCCAAAGACCTATGACCCGGGGCAGTACGAAGCCGACATCTACGCGCTTTGGGAAAAAACCGGCGCCTTCAAGCCAAAAGGGAAAGGGAAGCCATTCTCAGTAGTACTGCCGCCACCGAACGCCAACGGCAACCTGCATATGGGACATGCATTGGTGAACGCGGTCGAAGATATTGCGGTTCGCTACCACCGCTTGCGTGGCGACAACACACTGTTCCTGCCCGGCGCCGACCATGCCGGCTTCGAAACCCAGTCAGTGTACGAGAAGAAACTTGCCAAAGAGGGCAAGAGCCGCTTTGATTTTACCCGCGAGGAACTCTACCAACAAATCTGGGATTTCGTGGCGCAGAACAGGGGGAATTTCTCCCAGCAGCTGCGGCGGCTCGGGGCTAGCCTGGAGTGGGATCGGCTGACATTCACGCTCGACGACAAGATCGTACAGCGCGCCTACGCGACATTCAAGAAAATGTGGGACGAGGAACTCATTTACCGGGGCGAGCGGTTGGTTAATTACTGCACATTCCATCGCACAGGCTTCGCCGACATCGAAGTCGTGCACGAAGATGTCGAAACGCCACTGTACTACATCAAGTATGGCCCATTCATCCTCGCCACGACGCGGCCAGAAACAAAGTTCGGTGACACGGCGGTCGCAGTACACCCCGGCGACAAACGTTACGAGAAATACGTCGGGCAGGTGATCGAAGTAGAGGGCGTCAACGGGCCATTTACGGTGCAAGTCGTGGCTGATGAAATGGTCGACCGGGATTTCGGCACCGGCGTCGTAAAGATTACCCCAGCGCACTCCTTCGACGACTGGGAAGTTGCCCAGCGGCACAACTTGCCAGCCAAGCGCGTGATCAATCACGACGGTACGATGAACCACGAAGCCGGCCGGTTCGAAGGCATGACGGTGATGGAGGCCCGCAAGGCTGTCGTCGAGGCCATGAAAGAGAAAGGTTTGCTCGAGAAAGTCGACGAGTACTACAAGACGCGTATCGGCAAGTGCTACAAATGCGGCACCGTCATCGAGCCGATGCTCATGGAGCAGTGGTTTGTCGACATGCAGCCGCTCGCGACGGCAGCCATCAAGCACCTGGAAGCCAAAGAAGTTACTTTCTACCCTGATACCAAACGGACGCAGCTGATAGCATACCTAAAAGGCCTACACGACTGGAACCTCAGCCGACAGATCGCCTGGGGGATTCCGATCCCGGCCTTCCAGAACGTCGACGATAGCGACGACTGGATCTACGACGAGCGGGTCGACCAGGAAATCATCGAAGTAAACGGCAAGACGTACCACCGCGATCCCGACACATTCGACACGTGGTTTTCGAGCAGCAGCTGGCCGTACGCGACGCTCAATTACCCGGACGGCGACGATTTTAAGGCGTTCTACCCGTTAAGCCTTATGGAGACGGGCGGAGAGATTTTATACCCGTGGGTCAGCCGCATGATGATGCTAGGACTGTATGTTACCGGCAAAGTGCCTTTCGAGGAAGTGTACATTCATGGGTACGTGCTGGCCGAGGACGGTGCCAAGATGAGCAAGTCGCTCGGCAATGTCGTCGACCCGATGCCGGTAATCGACCAGTACGGGTCGGACGCGCTCAGGATGGGCATCATCGCCGGGCGCGCGCCAGCGGTTAATCGTGGGTACGACCCACGGCGAATCGAAGAGGCGCGGAATTTCTGCAACAAACTATGGAACATCGCCCGTTATATAGAGGGTGCCGCCGGTGGTATACAAGGAACGGGCGCGAAGCCGCACACTTCTGCGGACCATTGGATATTGAGTAAATTACAACAACTTCAACAGGGGTTGGATGACACTTTATCTACCTACCGCTTCTCTGAAGCGTATGAAATGCTATACCACTTCGTGTGGGACGACCTAGCGGATTGGTATATCGAGGCTAGCAAAACCACCCAGAATAAAGAGTTGCTCGCGGAAATATTGAAAGACGTGCTCGTCTTGCTGCACCCGTTCGCGCCGTTCGTGACCGAAACGATCTGGCAGACGCTGAACGGGGAAGGGGACGACGTGCTCGCGGTGCAAGCGTGGCCGAAAATCATCGCGGCGGACGAGGAGAAAGCCGCCGAGTTCGCCGCTATCCAAGACATTGTCAGCGAGGCGCGGCTCATTATCAATGCTATTGGCGCCAGTGATATCACGCTGTACTACACAGATGTGCCGTTCCTGGCTGAAAACGCTGCAACGATAAAACGGCTAGCGAAGCTGAAAGACGTTACCGAAGTGCGCGACGGCACCGGCATGTTCCTAACGAGCACCCCGTACCGGTGTTGGCTGGATATCGACGAAGCAACGGCCAAACGGTTCAAAGAGCAACTATCAGCGAAGCGCGCCGCCCAAGCGGCGGTCGTGGAACGCCTGGAGCAACGCTTGGCCAATAAGAGCTACACCGACAAGGCGCCGAAGCACGTCGTTGACGAGACAAAGCAGCAGCTTGCCGAAGCCAAGAACCAACTTGAGGCCATCGACAAAGAGCGCGAGCGGTTCAATAGCTAACAATTTTGTCTATTTTGCCGGTTCCAACGCCTGGCGGATACGGGAGATGGATTCTTCGGGGTGCGAATCGTCGAACCATAGGACATGCCAGCCTAGTTTTTCGGCTGCCATCAGGTTCACCCGGGAATCGTCAACGAACAGGATTTCTTCGGCAGGGCAGTTGGCCTTGGCAGTCGCGAGTTCATAGATCGCGCGCTCGGGCTTCAACAGTTGCACCACCGACGAGTCAACAATGGCGTCATATTCGACGTCGGGCACCAAGTTGTGGTCACGCATTTGGAGCACCAATCCCGGCATGATATTCGTGAGCAAACCGACGCCATAGTGCTTGGCCGCCCACTCGACGAACCGGTGCATGCCCGGCACGGCCTTGACTGATCCTAAATAGTACTTCGCCAGGTCGAAACGTGCCATATGCAAGCGCCTTGCCATGGCGGCGTTGAACTCGTCCATACTCATCTTGCCCCGGCAGACTTGGTCGTTGTAATGCCAGAACGCCGTCTCGACTACGTCCGCGGCAACATCGGCATTGGCGCTGATCTTGGTAAACGCCTGGAAGAAATCATGTACCAGGCAGCCATTGACGTCGAAATATACGAAGTTGACGCCGCTTTTGCTACGCATTCGCTGTTTGGCGGGATGAGCGGGGGACCCGATCAACTCGTCGAGGGTCGTGCCGAGCGCGCCGGCAATGCTTTGGATCGTGAAGACAGAAGGTGTTTTAATGGCGCCGCGCTCAATTTTGGCAAGCGTGGAATAGCTCAGGCCGGCCTTTTGGCAAAGCATCTGCTGCGTGAAACCAGCAGCCTGCCGGGCTGCTTGCAAGCGCTGGCCGAGCCGCTTTTCGCTCGTAGCCCCTGTCATGAATATAATCCCTGGGCGCGCACCAGCACCCCACCTTGTACCATAGCCATATGATACCAATTATAGGCAGGAAAAAGCAATTTCTAGTATGAAATGGCTAGATGTTGAAGACGAGCTTGGCGGTGATAAATAGGACTAAAAAGGCGATGAAACCGGCTATGCCGGCACCCATGAGCACGTGCGCCGGGCGGGCATTGCCCGTCGATTGTGACAGTTTGGACCAGGCAAACGCGGCGACACCAACCCCGAAAATGAGCGAAACAAATGCTGCTGACATATTCTCATTCTACACTACAGCGCCAAGCGGCTTGCCATCTGGGCAAGAGCAGCGTGGTCAGGCTCGGTTCCCATATCCTGGTGGGCGTGCCACTGCTCAACCGTATTGAACGGGATAAGCTGGACGTGTGCGTGCGGCACATCGACGCCGACGATGCGCTCGCCGACATACTTGACATGTAGCACCTCGCGCAGACGGAGGGCAACTTTCTTCGCGGTGTTTACGACTGCCTGGTAATCTTCTTCCGGCAAATCCCAAACAAATTCAACTTGGTTCTTGGGAATAACGAGCACGTGGCCGGGCTGTACGGGGTGAATATCGAGGGAGGCAGGTGTTCGCTCGTCTTCGTAGACCTTGTTGTAGGGGATGTGGGCATTGGTGATGTTCGTGA
>CAZGPZ010000042.1:0-9245 GCA_964527385.1 uncultured Candidatus Saccharibacteria bacterium
CATATGTTGCCGCCATGGCGACGATCAAAACAGCCACAGCGTTCACTGCAAACCGCGAGGTCAACATGCCACGCTGCTTGAGCCGGAAAAATATGAGCACGCACGCTACGACAATAATCCCGAAAAATAAACAGTCTACCAAATACGGCAGCGGATATACGGCGCTGCGGCAATCGTGGTCGTTCCAGTCGTCGTATTCGAACGCTAACGGCCATCCAGACTTCATCGTGTTCGTATGTGTGTAGTCGTCCGTCGCGCATGCCTTGACGTTTTTCGGCTCAAGCGAGTCATGTATCCCCGGGCTTGGAAATGGTAATAAGCCCATGGCCCCGCTTGGCTTGTACCCCTCGTCATATACTTGCCAGGTAATAGCCAGGCTCATGATCGGTACGACTATCACCAGAAGAACGCCCGCCGTGACAAAGATTGCTTTCTTGCTCATGCCGCAAGTATACCAGCCCTATAGGTTGCCTGCATGGCTAACCCTTCATACATTTAATACCGACAAACTATAGAGAAAATGCACCAATGTATAGCGCGGATACAATAACTACTTGCTTAGCGAAAAGGTTCTGATAATTTTTCTGCGGTTTATATCGTTGCGTGGAAACATGTCTACAAGCGTGAAATTATCAATCATGATGGTCTGGCTATCAAAAAGACGTGCCTTTGCCTGGATAGTCGCGTGCGGTCGGTAGCCGTCAGCCATGAACTTGGGCTCATCATACGTCGCTCCCAACTTTGAGGCCATGCCCGATAGGTCGCGGTGCATAGCGATAATATTTTTGCTCGGCTCGATAAGGGAAACAGCTATATTGTCATGCGGACCAAACCGGGCTTCGCCGTTGGTCACTACGCTAAACTGCCTTACGCTCTTAGCGTACAGAATTAGATCTTTGATTAATTCGCCGATAGGTTGGGCAAGCGTAAAGTTTGCAAGCAACGTTATATGTAGCGGCCACTCAGATGCCGGGAATTCTTCATCCACAGTCGATATATCAACAAAGTGAGCGATTACATACTTTTGTGACATGAGCCTACTATAGCAAAGACCCAAAAATGCTTTCATCTTCGAAAAGTTGGATTGTCGTGCAAAATTCTTGGAAGGCCATGGCAGGCTTCAGCAGCTGATATTAGGATCTCTAGACCTGTTATAATCGCAGCATGCTAGATGATAACCAAATATATGTAATTGTAGATATCGAAGCTGATGGCCCAACTCCGGGTTTATTCTCAATGCTCAGTATAGGGGCAGTTGCAACAACCAAGGATGTGGAAATCGCACGTTTTTATCGCAAGATTTCGCCGATGGCTGCCGCTGGTCAAAACCCAAATACGATGAGCTGGTGGAAAACACAACCTGAAGCTTGGGCTGAAGTAACTGCAAACGCAGAAAGTCCTGAAATAGTAATGCCGGATTTTCACAAATGGCTTGAAAAGCTCGGTAAAAATCCAGTTCTCGTAGCCCACCCAATAGCATTTGATTACACCTTTGTTAGCTGGTATTTGTATAAGTTTGTTGGTACAAATCTATTCGCTGATAGCAAAGATGATCCCAAGACACTCGATTTGAAATCGTATATTTCAGCAAAATATGGCAAATCAATTGATGCATCTGCGGTAAGCAAGCTGCCGAAAGAGTTATTAGAAGGTTCTCCTGAACATTCACATAAAGCCATTGATGATGCCATAGGATACGCTGCTGTCCTGCGAAATATCTTAAAGGATAATTAAGCCATTGGTGCTTAGACCGAAGCGGTTGATAATGAAAGCCTCTAGTTTTTGAGAGGGTACAATTCGAACCTGAGTCGCATCTGGATAAGTAATTTTGAAAGGCCGTGCGCCGAAAAGTTAGCACCTATTTATCATGAATTTCTGCATTGGCAGGAAATCATGGACAAAGATCCCGCAAGCTTTATGCTTCGCTTTTGATACGCGGTAACAAATAAAAACCAGCACTAGGGCTGAAAAGATCTGACTATAAAGTCGACGCTCTTGTTGATGATCTCTTCAGATTGCTCATACGTCCATGAACTATGTTTGTATCCTTCAAAATTCTCAAGCGTATGATTTTGTTGCGCGGTTTCCATGATCTTCTTCCTATTCGCTTCATCGACGTATTCATCAGCCGAGCATTGCACGATGTATGCGGGTGCGTTTACACTAGATAGCCGATCGCCGACGCGCGTGTTATGCGCTTCCTGCCAGAATGATGCCCGGACAATTTGGCCACCCTCTTCTATAATCCCACTCTCAGGTGCATGAAACTCATCAACGCTTGCGTCGGGCACCCATGCTACCATAGCAACAACACCTCTTAATTCCGCTGCGCACACGATAGCCGTGGATGCGCCCATGCTTTGCCCAAATAATGCAACCCGAAAACCTTTGCGAATATATTCTTGGAAAATGGCTTTAGTTGTTGCTATCCAATCGTCAAAGCTTGAATCAAGGAAATCTCCCTCCGAGTTTCCGCTTCCGTACTGATCAAACCGAAGACTCGAAATACCACGCTCCGCCAGCTTGCGAGCTGCACGTACAAAGAAACGATTTGGTCCAATGGTACTGCTACGGTAACCGTGACAATAAATTACTAGGCCTTTACCGCCAGCATCAGTGAAGGCAGTCGCTATCTTATGACCGTTATAGGTCACTGTTTGCGTAGTTTCCATAAGCTTACTATAACAAAAATGCTTCCGAAGAAGTCTTTAAGGGTAAGCAGTTTGGAGGGCTTGAGTGGGTTCGCTAAGCTCTTCCGCAGCGGCGTGCTCGGTGCGAGCACCTGCGCGCGTCCTCGAATATCGAATCTCACGACTACGTGTCTTTGCTTCGCAAATCCACTGTCGTAAGCCCAGTCTCAATGAACTCACCAAAGAAAATACCCCGCCTTTGGCTGGGGTATTTTCTTTGGAGGGCCCAGTGGGGCTCGAACCCACGACACTCTGCTTAAGAGGCAGATGCTCTAACCAACTGAGCTATGGGCCCTCATCGTCGGAACCTACGCCTTGGCCTCGTTTTGCCGTATGCGGCAAAAGCTTCGGCTTGCGGCTATGTTCCTCCTCTCAGTTTTCCAAACGGTCGACTACGCTCCCTGGTTTGAAAAACTGGTTTAGAACAACATCTTCCGACGAGCCTTGCGCAGTAAATTCGCGTTCGCCTTTCAGGCGTACCGGCACTTTTCTTTGCTTGGACCGCCAGAGCCTAGCTGCAAATGCAACACAAGAACTTTAGCAAATTACCTCTGTTTTTGCAAGGTTTGGGAGATTTGGTATAGTGAAGCGTATACATAATTGGAGAGGTAACATGCAGAACGCGAAACCGTTAGAATTCAAAGGGACGCCGGGCGGGTATTTCGTACTAGGGATCGTTAGCTTCTTTCTCGCGTACATTCCCTTATTCGGCTGGGCATTTTTGTTCAATTACGCCATGGAATGGTTCGCTGACAACACGCTCGTGAACGGGAAGCGGGTGAAGTACTCCGCTGAGTACGGGGAAACACTCGGCTTCGTATTTGTAAATGGCGTCCTGCTAGTCGTTACCTTCGGTATTTATGTCATCTGGTTTGGGCCCAAGATGTACCGGTATGTAGCTAACCATACGCAATATACAGATGCGGTACCAACGCCGGTGGGCGCTCCTCAGCCTGCAACGCCTGCCCAATAACATTTCTCCAAACCCCAAACAGTTACTTGGTATAATGCAGGGGATGAAAGAACTGAACGGCCGGGAGCTGGCTGAATATATCAAGGAACGCCAAGCGCACGATGTGCGGTCGCTGAGGCAGTCGCTGCACATCCAGCCAAAGCTTGCAATCGTCGTGACGGTCGACCACCCGGCGATCGAAGTCTACATGCGGATGAAAAAGCGCTACGGCGCGGATATCCTGGTCGACGTCGACGTGCACCGGATTGAACAAGCGGACGCGCCAGCATTGATCCAGCAATTGAATGAAGACACAACCGTGCACGGGATTATCGTGCAATTGCCATTGGCGGATCCGTCGCAAACCCAGGAGATTTGCGACCTGGTAGCGCCCGGGAAAGACG
Source organism: uncultured Candidatus Saccharibacteria bacterium (assembly GCA_964527385.1). Lineage (GTDB taxonomy): Bacteria > Patescibacteriota > Saccharimonadia > Saccharimonadales > UBA4665 > JANWHZ01. Next base: position 4,047 of record CAZGPZ010000042.1, read on the forward strand.
TCGACGCCCTCGGCGTGAATGCCACGCTGGACCCTGCCACGCCGCTAGCAATCCTGTGGTTATTGGCAGGGTATAATATCACGTTCGCAGGCAAAAATATCGTGTTGGTCGGGCGGGGCAAACTGGTCGGCGCGCCCCTGGAACGGATGCTGTTGGCATCAGGCTACGATGTGACGGTTGTTGACCGGGCAACCAAAGACCCGGGCGCCGTTATCCCTGGGGCTGACATTATTATCACGGCGACTGGCGTGCCGGGACTGATTACTGCCGCAATGATCAAGCAGGGCGCAGTTGTCGTGGACGCCGGCGTGGCTGGCGAGCAGGGCAAAACCGTCGGTGACTTGGCGCCTGACGTTTACGAACGCGACGACCTGACTATAACGCCTACAAAAGGCGGCGTCGGCCCGCTGACCATCTGCGCGCTTTTCGAGAACGTCATCCGCGCCGCCCGTGCAAGTATTGCCGCGTAAACTTTTTTACATACAAAGCTGGCACGACATGCGAACATTCTTGCATAAATAACAGGAGGTTATTACTATGGGTGAACATTTAAATGTAGAGCAGAGCCAGGTCGGAGACGTCGAGAACGGAGGCGTACCGCAAGAACAACAAGAACGCGTAACGCTTTTTGAAGAATTAGCTGAGCCTACGGAGTATACAGCCATTAATATGTCTAACCATACGTCAGAGAAGCCTGATTACGACGATCAATAGTTTTATCGTAAGTGGCCGCTTTTAGCAAAGTATCTCTAGGTGCCTGGTACCTGGCTGTAGCCTTTTGCTAGACTAGGAAGTAATCACGTGATATATCCTGAACTTGCCAAAGAGCTTGTAGGTCTCCTTGACGAAGACCAAATCCAATTTAAGGCTTTCGCGGCGAGATATTATGCTCTCGAGACAGGTGCAAAACAGCTTCGTAGATCGGAAATACAATTACGTGCAGCGTGCAAGCGCAGAGCACGAAAAATGCTTAATATTCTTGAGAAAATCGGAAAGCCTACCCTTTCAAATATTGGCAAGCAAGCTTCCGAAGCTATCACGGTTTTGGCGTTGCACGCAAACTACCAAGTCATGAAGCATGTGCTTGCTGAGTTCAGAGAATGCGAAAAACAAGATTCAGCGAACGTGCACTTGCCATCCATTCCCGCCTTGGTTGATCGTATCCAAATCTTGGAAGGGCATGAGCAGGTTTTTGGTTCCCAGTGGCTCGAAGGGGACAACGGCAAGCCGTCCTTGTACCCAGTCCATAGTCTCCGATCCGTCAACACCCGCCGAACGGCGTATGGGCTAAAAGCGCTGCGCAGGCCTCGCATCATGGCGTTCAGGGACGCTGCCAGAAAAGCCGTCATCCCAGCGACAGCTGACGATATGCGTCCTCCAACAACCGAGGAATTGAAGAGATACGTTGGCGATTATATGGATGAGTGGTAGAAGTGAACGGGCGCCAGGCGACAGAGGCGAAGCCGATAGTAATTGCTTCGTCGAGCTACGACGAGCATGCGTACGGTCCTGTTAGCGCCGAGCTTTCGGCGAGAGGTTACAGCACGATTGTATACAAGACAGACAAAGTTCTGCGCGGAGAAGCCGATAGTTTATATTTGTTACACAAAGCTGTCGGCGATTTGGCGCCTGACGTTTACGAACGCGACGACCTGGCTATAACGCCTACAAAAGGCGGCGTCGGCCCGCTGACCGTGCACATTTTGAAAACGGCGGGCAAGCGCGAAAAGATCGTCCGCGTTGTTTGCCATGTGCTTATAACTCGTGTACAGCGTCTTGGAAAAGGTCGCCTTTTTCTTCGAAATCGCGCCAAACCGAATAGCTCGGCGCTGCCGTGCTTAATACCACTGCTGAGTTTGCTGGCGCGTGCTCGGCGGCGAAACACACCGCTTCGCGCATGTCCTTGGTTTCCAGTACGTTCGGTTGGTAGCCGGCGGGAAACGCCGCTTTCATTTTCTCGGTCGTATCCGGAAATAGCACAACGTTCGGCACGCCGAGCGAAGCGACCAGTCCCATCACTGGCGCGAAATCATAGTTCCGGTCTTGCCCCCCCAGTAGTACGCACCCGATCTTGCCAATGCGTTCGTTGATCGCCGCCAAGCTTGCCATGGTCGATTCCGGGGTCATGCCGATCGCGTCGTCGATGTACGTTTTCCCATCTTTCGTGGCGACGATTTGCATGCGGTGGCGGAGCGGCACGAACGAATTAATCGCTTGCATCGACACGTCGTCGCTGACGCCAAATTCGCGTGCGACCTCACGGGCGACCAGCGCGTTCAGGCGATTGTGCTCGCCGAAAAGCTTGGCACTGCTCATATTGAGCGGCTCGCTGGTGTCGATGGCTTTGGTCCGGCACGCCGCTTCGCTAGCCCAGTGCTTGAGGGCGGGGAACGACGGGTTGTACACGAACAAATCATTCTCGCCTGCATAGCGCATGATGTTGTGCTTGGCTTCCCAGTACTTGTCGAGTGAGCCGTGCCAATTCGTGTGGTCGTTATACAGGTTGATGCACGCGCTGACATGCGGGCTGGCGCGCAGGTCGTCGAGTTGGTAGCTGGAAAGTTCCAGTACAAATATTGTGTCGGCCGTAGCAGTATCCAACGCGGACAGCGGCGACGTGCCGATGTTACCTGCGAGCACGACGCGCTTGCTCGCCGATTTCAAAATGTGCGCGGTCAGCGACGCCGTCGTGCTTTTGCCTTTCGTGCCGGTGATCCCAACTGTGGTCGCGCCGGTCACCGGGACAAGCGAAAAGAAAAGTTGCATGGGCGTTATGTATGGCACGGGCATTTCGTGCCCGGGGATCGCCTCGTTCTTGATGAAGATCGTCCGGGCTGGATTGTAGCTCGAAAGGAAACCAAGCGGGTTGTCGCCAGGTTGCTTGTCGACGGCGACGAACATGTCCAGGTGGGCGTGTTTTTCCAGGAATTCCTGCACGCCCGCCAAGGCGCGTCCTTGTCCGGCGCCGACAAAGACGACATCCTTGTCGCTGAAGGTGCCAAGCGGCCACTTCATGCATCCAATCCTTCCTGGAGGATGTGTTCGATCGTAGGTTTAAGTTCTGCCGGCAGCGCTTCATCGGGTTGCAATTGCAACATATGCCCAAGCGCGTCTTGCCAATTGCTTTCCATAATAATACCTTGCTCGGCAGCTAACCGCATGAGGCAACTGTTCGCAAACTTATTTTGTTCAGCAGCAAGATTGAGCGATAGTACCAACTCGTCAGTCGTGCCGACACAGTCGAGCGGCTGTTCGCCCTGGCGGCCAAGCAGTTCGAGGAATAGCGTTTGCAACGACGCTTCATCCAAGAAATCGTACCCGAATACCCGCAGCATATCCGTCTCGCTTAGCCAAGGAGCGAGCAAGATGAAGCTGCTTAGGGACTTGGGGCTTTCCAGGCTCCAACGCGCGTTCGGGCGTTTGCTTGGGTCGATGCGGAAGACGAAATTATCGCTCGTGAATACTTCGAAATATGCCGGGTAGCGGGCGAATAATTTGGCGACCGCGACGGACGTGAGTTCGCGGATCGCGCTAAAGTAGGTCACATTCAACGCGACATGCTCGTGCACGAAGCTTTGCAGCTTTTGCTCGGAGCTGAACGACTTGCTCCACTGGTGGTTGACGGTGCCGAAATCGGAAGCGTGCCGCGGGATGCTGGCGCTGGCTTCGTTTGCGACCACCACATAATCCTTGCCGAGGGCAACCGCGAGCGCGGTGCCGACCAGCCCAAAAATAAGTGATATAGGCACGTGTCCTTTGTAGGCGCCTGGCTGTTCCTGCAGCGTGAGCAGTTGCTTGTCCAGCGTCCGTTCAACGACGTGCAGCGGGATGTGCATGACCTCGGCGACTGCCTTTGCCTGGCCGAGCTGCTCGCCGGTTGCCATGACGAAGCCCTCGGTTGGAACATTGGCGCGCTTGAGCATCTCGCCCGCGACGATGGAATCTTTCCCGCCGCCAATCCCGAGCAAGGCGGATGGAGACGCCGTGGTTGTTGCAGCAGGAAGCGCAAGGTTCGTGCCAGCATGCGCGCTGAACTGGGCGAGTTTGTCGGGCGACAGCCTGTTAACATATAAAAATTCGCCAAGCCCGCCGCGCCAGACATCATTCCAAAACGCTGCTTCGCCGGCATCCATGACGTATGGGTGTTCAATCGCCGATGGCAAAAATATCTTGTAGTAACTGATGCCGAGCGCGATATGCATGGCCCGAAGGCTGGCGCGCTGGATGTCGTTGTCGCGAAGTTCTACCGGGAAAACAAACCGTTCGCTGAGCGAATACGTTTTGCCGCCACGAGCCAGGGTGTAATCGAAGTGGACGGTTCGCTTGTCGGCGCCGACCCGTACTTCTTGGTATATAAAACCATCGTGCATGCTCCTATTATGGCATGTTTTTTGGGGTCTTGGTGCATTCGAACGAGGCTGAACTATTTTGACAAACTACGGGTATAGTATGGTACTCTATTTTTTATGAATACACCGCAGAGTAAACTCTATCTCAAAGACAACCCAACACTCAAAGATATCCAGGCCTATGTCGCCGAGATGGAAGAGGAGCGTGGTTTTACTAAAGTCTCATTGCTCCAAACTTACTTGTTGTTCGTGGAAGAAGTTGGCGAACTGGCGAAGCACATCCGGAAAGCGCAGGCAGCGATGCGTATCGACGCAGCAAAACACTACAGCGACGATGTGGCCGAAGAGCTGGCAGATATCATGCTGGTGCTGTCGGCTGTTGCCAACCGTTTGGGGGTTGATATCGAGCAAGCAGTCCGCGAAAAAGAAGAAGTGAACAAGAAGCGTACCTGGAAATAATCCCCGCTAGCTCGCGAGGCGCTGTCCTTGCCCGAGCACCAAGTTACCAAGTACTCGTACAAAATTGTCCGTTACATCCTCCTGGCGGCCGTTGCCAGAAATTTCCACGTACCCATACATGTTGGCCAGCTCGTTGACGACCGGCGAAGTCAACGTATTATATTCACTCACCCTATCCAAAGCCACGCGATAATCGTAATCGGGATGACCGTCTGACATCGCCCGAGTCAGCTGGTGCAGTATTGCACTTTCGTCACGGACATCTATGGCCACGCATCCATGCAAGCGCATTTTGCCCGCGATGACAGCTTCGTAAATTAGTGGCAGAAGTTCAGGTTCTTTGGGGTAGCCGTCAATGAGCGTGATGCCAGGTAATGCCAGGGTACTAAGA
>CAZGPZ010000043.1:0-3297 GCA_964527385.1 uncultured Candidatus Saccharibacteria bacterium
TACCGGCCGTTGCGGGATATCTGGGCTGGTTCCCTGCTCGCGGCAGTTAGCCTGGAAATACTCCAAAGCCTGGGTGGCTTGATTGTTGCGCGCGAACTGCAGCGGCTGGATATTTTGTACGGTATTTTTGCGGTGGTTCTTGGGCTGGTGTTCTGGCTGTACCTGCAAGCGCAAGTATTGCTGTTCGCGTTTGAGGTTGACTCCGTGCGGGCTTTCAGGCTCTGGCCCCGCAGTATGCGCGGGCCGTTGGCGCCTGCAGACCACGCGGCGTATGAGCTTTACAGCAGCCGCGCGAGTTTTCACCGCCCCGAAGGTCCGCCCGCCAAAAAATAGTCTCTATATTTTTGGCAGAAAAGCCGCCGTCGGGGCCGATCACGGCAAGCGCCAGGGCCTAAAACACACATGCTGTACACTGAAAGTGTGACAGGATATATATTCTTAGTTTTTGCCTGGATCGACCAGTATATTGACGTCGTGCAGCACTTCCTGGCGTCGAAAATAGTCTTGGCGCCGCTCCTGCTCCTCTTCCTCGAGGAAGCGGGCATCCCGCTGGTGGTACCCGGCGACATGATCATCGCCTACACTGGATACAAATTATCGCTGAACCCGAATGGCCCGGGCCTGTGGCAAGCCTTCGTGGCGGCGTTGATCGCGGCAATGGCCGGCTCAAGCGTGCTCTTTTTTGTCTCCCGGCGGTGGGGACAGAAGCTCATTATCCAGCTGGGCAAATTTGTATTCATCAAAGAAAAACATATCCACCAAGCAGAGGAACTTTTTGCTAAATATGGCATCCTGGCGATCATTATTGGCAGGCACATACCCGGCCTTCGCATCCCGGTAACTATTTTCGCGGCGACGTCAGGTGTCAAATACATAACGTTCATGATGAGCACATTTATCTCCATCTCAGCCTGGATCCTATTCTTCCTGAACGCCGGCAAGCGGATTGGCGCGCATTTCCACGCTGAGGTCCAGCGGTACGTCGGATTCACGCTGGGATTGGTGGCATTGGTGATGCTCGGCGTTATTGTCTTGCACCTGGTTGGAATGTACCGTGAAGCACGTCGCCGCAAGCGCGCCGCGAGGATCCAATAGCCGCGATTGCCGCTGCCCTGCGCGTGCGGTATGCTATAGCACGTGATAACAATACTGCAGGCGGTCGTGCTTGGATTGCTCCAGGGGCTGACCGAGCTTTTCCCCATTTCAAGCCTCGGTCATAGCGTGATCGTGCCGGCGCTGCTCGGGTGGAACATCAGCCAGGATGCGCCGTATTATCTGACGCTCCTGGTTGCTATGCATGCCGCGACGGCGGCGGTACTCGTGGCATTCTTTTGGCGTGAATGGCTGGCTATCATAAAAGGGCTGTTCCGTACTGTCGTTGCCCGCCGGCTGGACCCTGGCGACACGTACGCCAAACTTGGCCTGCTGCTTGTCATTGGTACCATTCCGGTTGGTTTGCTCGGGCTGTTGCTCCAGGACCAAGTAAGCAAGCTGTTTGCCTCGGCGCAAATCGCAGCGGCGGTACTTGTCGTCAATGGTTGTGTCTTGCTGGCCGCTGAACGGCTGCGGCGCAAGCGCGAAAACGAAGCGCGCAGCCGGCTTCAAAGCAATGCCAATATCGCGCGCCTCGGGTGGACCCAGGCGTTTGGGGTTGGGCTGTCACAGGCAGCGGCGCTGATCCCTGGGATTTCCCGGTCTGGCTCGTCAATGGCGGGCGGTTTGCTCGCGGGCCTCAATAACGAGGATGCCGCCCGTTTCAGTTTCCTGCTTGCGACGCCGGTGATCGGTGCGGCGGCGCTTCTTAAGCTTCCCCACCTTTTATCTGCGGATATTGCCCCGATGCGGGCGGCAATACTGCTTGGCGCGCTCAGCGCGGGCATCGCCGCGTATGTCTCGGTCAAATTCTTGCTCCGTTACTTCCAGGCGAAGACGCTCGCGCCCTTCGCGGTGTACTGCATCGCCGCGGGCGTCTTGTTCTCGGTGTACCTGGTCATATTGGCGTAGGCGTGTCAGCGGCGCTCGAACCGAATGCGGTTGTCTTCGGTGTAACCGGTGTTCATAAAGCCATGCCGTGACAAGATTTTCTGCCCGGCGGTATTATCGAACGCGACGGCGGCTTGCAAAGTGCCGAAGTTTTTTAGGGTGGGTTGTTCCAGCACATACGCCAATATGGCACCGCCAATGCCTTGCCGCCTCTCGGACGGTTTGACGTAGATATCGAGGTAGCCCGAGCGGTCGCCGCCGGGGTGTACGGTCGCAACGGCTATCGGCTGACCACCACGCACGGCCACCCAGCCTTGGCTGGCTGCTTGGGGATCATTGAGCGGCATTGGCTCCGACCGCTTGAGCAAGGTGTCTAGCGCCGTGGGCGCGACCCATTGTTCAACTACCGCGGCTAATCTGTTATCTAAGGGAACAAAACTGACATTGTCCATAGCGACCACTATAGCACGCGCGGTAACCGAAGCGCTGTGGGGTATGCTAGCCCTGCGTCCCCGGCACCTCGTTCCGTACGTAACCGGACAAGATTCCTTCGACAATGTCGACGACTTCCTTGGGTTTGTAGTCGCTTTTGTTGACATATTTTACAGCACCAGCATGCAGTGACTGCTCTGCGTCCGTCGCGCCGACTAAATTTGTCAGGACAACTACGGGTATATTGGCTATCCCCGGTACTTTTTTGGCTTCCCTGAGCATGTCGAGCCCGTTCAATCTCGGCATCATAATATCCAAGAGGATCAAGGTCGGATTCGTGGACTTCGCTTTCTCTAGGCCTTCTTCGCCATCGCTTGCGGTCTCAACGTCATGCCCTTTCAACGTGAAGATTTGCTGGTACATACGACGGTTCAGTTCGTCGTCCTCGACGATAAGTACTTTTGCCATGGTTCCCCCTACAACCCATAGTATCATGCTGGTTTTTCTGGCACCCCGAAATGCCCATAGGTGTCCAACCTGAAAAAAACATTACAAATTGAGTTATCCACTTCCTTCGGTTTGCTGGCTCCTTGTACGATGGGGATGCATAGACATAAAAAAGAAATTCGGGGTGGGTATGACGAAAGAGTTTGTGGGCGGCACTGTAGGTGGTGCTGGCTTAGAAGCTGAAACCCAGCCGGCCGGTTTAGGCCCAGCCGCAACCAGCGAAGCGGACTACTATTCCATGCAATTATCACTTGTGAGGGCGGCACTAGAAGGCCTGGAATCCGGGCTACGAGATAGCGGCCATTTGCCAGATGGAGTACATATTGTGTTTTGTGATGACGTTTAACGTGTTTGATCGACTGACAGGGTTTACTG
>CAZGPZ010000043.1:3307-8523 GCA_964527385.1 uncultured Candidatus Saccharibacteria bacterium
AGCTGTCCCCGGAGCAGCTAACGACCTTGCGCGTTGGGGGCGTCGCGCTCAGCAGCCTGGTAGAAATGGAAGAGGCAGCCTATCTTCAGGCGGGCTACAGCCATCGAGCTGAGAAGATTGAGCACTTCAGTGGCGGTGCTTTCAGGGGTAGCCAGGACACTGGTCCGCTTGGCCTAGTAATTATCGCCGCACAGCAAGAAGCGGAAGGACCCACTGTGGGTACGGTTCGCCCTCTCAGCTACTTCGATTTCTTCCTTGCAAAGTCACACCTGAGTGAGCCGTATGCGAATGCGGCAGAAGCATGGTTATTGGGCAAGCCTGGTTTGCATCCCAGCATAGTTGTTGTATCCAAGATGGTTGCCGATCCGGATGCGCCCCGCGATCGCCGCATCGTGGCCTTGCCCGGCATGGCCTGCGCGGCTGTATTGCAGGCACTTGCTGATGCAAATAGCTCGGGCATATTCGTGGAGACCGAAGCGCAGCAATCTTCGCAGCGCTTAGTATTCCGCCACTTGCGCCGCTACATACCGGGGCTTGAGCCGTTTTGGCATGATTTCCTGACCGACGAGGAAATGCAAGGCAAAGGCGCTGGTGGGCGGCCAGCAAGAATGCTTGGATATGTCCCGCCGAGTACACTGGAGACATGACCAATACCACCAGCCAGTTCAGAGACCACCTGGCCCGCTTAGAATATCCGGAGTATGCACATACTGCAGGTAGCAACAACCCGAACGTGCTGGATCTCTCGCTCATGCATGGAACACTGCCACCCGGAGCCGAGGATATACTAACGAACGCATTGCGCGAAGCCGCTGAGACATACACCTTGGCCCAAGACCCGTCGCTCATTAGTTTGCTGGCAGAGCAGTTGCATGCCCCAGCAGAGACGATCATTATCACTGCTGGTGCCGATGATGCGCTGCGCATCGCGGCGCAATATTGCATCCGCCCCGGGACGAGGACGCTACTGCCCATTCCCTGCTTCGGGCGCTATGAATACCACGCCGGCATCAACGAAGCGGAGATACTGCGCGTGCCATTCGTGACGTACCCATTCGAGTTGGATGCCACAGAGATAATCGCTGCCGCCCGCCAGCAGAAGGCCGAATGCCTGTTCGTCGCGAGCCCGAATAGCCCGACCGGGCATGCACTGGACCGTGGATCGGTCGGGCTGCTTCTTGGCACGGTGCCCAGCCAGGTTATCCTTGACGAGTCACTTATGTTGGACACGCGAGGGGGCAGCTTTGCCAGCCTGGCCAGTACCCATAGCAATTTGTTCGTCTGCGGGTCGCTATCCAAGCTGTACGGCTTGCCCGGGCTACGCTTGGGGTATTTGGTTGCCAACGGCACAGACGCAGTATCGCTGCGGAAACTTGTTTCTCCATTCGGGGTCGATGCGCTCACGCTGGCGGTTGGCAAGTATATGATAGAGCAAACATCCTGGCTGTCCGAACGGGTGGCTGCCACCAGGAGCGGCATCGCCACGCTTCGTAGTATTGGCAACACTTGTATCAGGGTGAGCAATACGAGCGCTGCCATGGCTTTGGTTGAATACACAGAGCCCGGAGGCAACCTCCACGACATGCTTCTTGGATGTGGGGTATTGACCGTTGCAGCCAACCAATTTCCTGGGCTTGCAGGAATAAATGCCGTGCGCGTTATAATTAGTAGCGAAGACGACATGGCGCAATTGGGTGAAATAGTAGCCGGTATATCGTGAATATAATCAGGTGGCACACAGTAATCATCGGTTTCTTCTTCCTGCTCGTGCTAACGGGCCTCGCGACGCTGCTTTTCAGTCGCAGCACTTACGCCAAGACTAAGTCGATACCATATGCTTTTGTATATGGCGTTGGTGTTGTCGGCTGGTTAGCGTCGCTTGCCTACGCAAAGTACCAAGCCGATGTGTTCCTGACGCACCGCTTTTCATTTTCTGCCGTTTACTTTGTAACATTCGGGATGTTGGGCCTGGCGCTCACTTTTCCAAATAACGCGCTTTCGACGCCGGTCAAACGATTGCTCGCGCTCAATGTTTCAATCGGGGCGTTGTTCTCTGGGCTAATCTTTTGGACGGACTACGTCCTTGCGCCAGCCAACTTTTCTTCGGCAATCACCGCTCCCTTTTCGTTGCTCGGGCGCCTGTACTTGTTGTTGCTAACCGCCAATATCTTGTTGGCTGTGTTCATATTTGTGCGGCGGTACCTGGCGGAGGTTCGCAACCGCTTGTATTTCAACTACATCGTTCTGGCATTCATCTTGCTGTTCCTTATAGGCATTACCACGAACCTGATTTTGCCCCTGGCAGGTGTTGTCGCGTTTGCGATCGTTGGTCCCGTCTGTGCTTTGCTGCCGTTCGTGGCGGTGGTATATGCGCTCGGCATCACCGATATCGACGAAGTCGGGTACGTGGTGGCGCAGCTCCTCCAAGCCGGGGCACGGCTGGTGTTGCTTGCTGCTTTTTTTGCCGCGGGCTGGCTGGTGCATTACGCCTGGAACGTAGAATACTTCTCCTTGCTGTGGATCATTATCATGGCGATCGTAGCCGGCAGTGGCGTTTTGTGCTTTTACTTGTTTGGCGGGGCGCTGGATAGATACATAGAAGATACGATTGCGTACTCACGCCTTTCGCCGGAGAAAACACGTGCCAAACTCATGGCGGGATTAAGCGGCGAGATTGAACTTGGTCAAAATGCCACGCTGGTGCTGAAACTTATCAAGCAAACAATTGGGGTACGTGCTGCCGGCATCATGTTGCTAGCCAAAGATGGTACTTTCTGGGCATCCGGCGATACTCTATTATCCAAAGAGAGCCTGCCCGAAGTGCTGAAGGCCATGAGTACCTTGCCCGCCAAACACCCCAGCGACCAGCTGGCAAACACCAGCCTTCTTCCCATTGAGATACGGCAAAGCCTCGAAGCAAAGAAGGTCCATGCGCTGAAGCCCATCCATACCCAGTCGGGCGTCAAGGGCTTGTACCTCCTCGGCGAGAAGTACTCCCAAGAGGTGTTTACCAAACAAGATGCCGCGCTCATGTACGCGATCACTGAGATCGCCGACTTGTCCATCGAGCGGGCACTTTTCTACAACCAAATACAGTCTTTCAACGAAACGCTGCAGCAGCGGGTCGATGACGCGACGAAGCGGCTGCGCAATGCCAATAGGCGGCTGAAGACGCTCGATACCATGAAAGACGACTTTATCTCCATGGCATCACACCAGTTGCGCAGCCCGGCAACGTCGGTCCACGAAGCTATACAAATGCTTGCCCAGGATTATGTGCCCCAAGCGGACCGAGCAAAGATTATCGAATTGGCCGAAGCCAGCAGCGAGCGGCTTGTCGGCGTTATCACTGATATGCTGAGCATCGCGCGCATCCAGGCCGGGCACTTCACTTTGGAGAAAACCTACGTGAACATGACCGAGCTGGCCAACCGGGCGATTTTGGAAGCATCCGGGCTTGCCAAGCAGAAATCCGTGATGCTTGCCTTCCAGCCGCCCGAAGCGCCACTAGAGCTGCGGGCGGACCGGGCAAAGCTGAACGAAATCATGTCAAATTACATCGAAAATGCCATCAAGTACAGCGAAGAAGGCTCGACCGTTGTGATTGCCCTGCTTGGCGACGGCGGGAAAGCTCGGTTCGAGGTGCGCGACAGCGGCATCGGCGTGCCAGAAGACGAACGGGGCGACCTCTTCAAGAAGTTTTACCGCGCGACCAACGCGCGCAAGGAGCAACCAAACGGCAACGGCATCGGCCTGTTCGTCGTCAAGACAGTCGCCGAAGCTCACGGCGGCGAGGCGTATTTCAAGCCGTTGAAGCCCGGGAGTTTGTTCGGTTTCTGGCTCCCCTTATAGCAAGCCCGGCAAGGAACTATATTGTGATATATTTGGAGTATGATGCCAAATATGGGCAAGCGGATCCTGCTTGTCGACGACGACGAGCAGCTCACCCAACTGCTTTCGATGAAGCTGCGCCAAGCCGGCTACAGCGTGAAAGCCGTAAACCGGCCGAGCATCGGCTACAGCCTGGCGCTGCATAATGCCTATGACGTCATCGTGCTGGACATGGTCATGCCGCTTTTGAGTGGGACCGAGGTGTGCCGTAGTTTGCGAGCGCACGGCAACTTCACGCCGGTGCTCATGCTATCTGGCAGGGCGGAGAAAGCCATGATCGTCCAAGGGCTCAGCGCCGGTGCTGATGATTATCTCACCAAGCCATTCAGCAGCAGCGAGCTTGACGCGCGGCTGCAAGCGCTCATCCGCCGCAACAAAAGAATGTTCAACACTCAATCTATCGAGAAGTACGACATTATCCTTGATGTTTTCTCGGGCGTCGCGTCCAACGAACAACACTCCATTGCGCTGACCAGGAAAGAAACGCTCTTGCTCAAGCGCCTTATGTCCGAGGCGCCCAATTCAATCGCCCGTCAGTCACTTCTGGAGGATGTCTGGGGAATCGGTGCCGGCAATGCCAGCAACCGTTTGGACGTGTACATACGGCGTTTGCGGTCCAAGATGAAGACACTCTGCGGGAGCTACCGCATCCGCACCATCCGCGGCAGCGGCTACTATTTCGACAAAACATAAAATCCGTCTCAATGACGGATTTTTTATAACATACCTGACAGGATGCGCTTTACATGCAGTAAATCGCTTATCGGAGCAAGCTCCTGCACGAACCTACTCTAGTAATGCATTTCTTCGGCTTTGCCTCCAGAAATGGCCAAGCTTGTCGGTCGTAGGTTCAAGCCAACAAATACTACCAAATCAAAAACCCCTCTTTCGAGGGGCTCTTGATTTGGTACACCTGGCAGGATTCGAACCTACGACCTTTGGCTCCGCAAGCCAACGCTCTATCCAGCTGAGCTACAGGTGCGCGTCGGAACTGGCGCCAAAGTCTCGTTTTGGCTAACGCCAGAAGCTTCGACCTATGGCTCTGTTCCCCCTTCAAAGTTGCATTCAGTCGCCTGCGGCTCTTTGGACTGCAACTTTGGCTTTAGCTGCACAGCCAGTGCAACAGAGGTGAGTTTAGCACATTCACGTCTCGATTGCTAGGGCTGAAAACTGAGCGGTTATCTGGTACAATTACGGCGTTAAGGAGAGATGACCGAGTGGTTGAAGGTGCCGCTCTCGAAAAGCGGTGTGCGGGCAACCGTACCAAGGGTTCGAATCCCTTTCTCTCCGCCATGAGTTTCACACAATCTACCACCAGATACGTA